>NZ_JBGCUM010000051.1:0-36559 GCF_054177665.1 Roseateles sp. P5_E8
GCCGTCACCACGGCCAGCGTCGCCCCCGGCACTGCCTGCCCGCCGCCGGCCACAGGGGCCGACGCGCGCAAGGCCGCCTCAGCCGTCGCCGCGCGGGTCGACGTGCCGGCCGTGGCGCTATCGGCCGAGCACGCCAAGATGCTGCTCAGCCCGGACAACCAGCCGCCCACCCTGCCCGAACTGCACGCCCGCTTTGCCGGCGAGCCGCTAGACCCGGCGTGGTCCCAGCAGATGGAGGCGCAGCTGCGCCAGGCGCTGCTGGACGCCGGCGTGCAGAAAGGCTTCGAGCTGCTCGCGGTGGAATGCCGGCGCACGCTGTGCGAGCTGCGCTTGTTCGGCACCGGGCCGGAGGCCGGGCAACGCTGGGGCGCCATCACCGGCCAGCTCGGCCAGCAACCCTGGTGGGGGCAGAACTTCAACGGCATGAGTTCAAGCAACACCGGGCTCAACGACCGCTCGGTGATCGCCACCATCCTGCATCGCGTGAAGCGCTGAGCGCGCCTGAGCAGGCGGACCTCGGCCGCCCACCTGCGATCTCTACCGGATCTCGAACGCGTACAGCTTGTTGTTCGGCCCGCCGAAGGCGCCGAAGAGGTTGCTGTAGCCCGACCCCCAGAACACCTGTCCCTTGGAGATTGCCGCGCCGGACAGGCAGGAGCCGCCGCTGGAGAACTTCCACAGTTCCACGCCGGTGGCGGCGTCCAGCGCGTACATGTAGCCGTTGCTGCGGTCCAGCGAGCAGCCAAAGACCACGCCGTTGGTCGTTGTCACCGGCCCCGAGGTGCTGCCGCCGCCTGACGGCCGCACCTGCCAGAGCACCTGGCCGGTAACGGCATCGATGCCGCTCCACACACCGCTGGTCAGGCCGCCGGCCGCAGGCCAGGGCACCATGTCGCTGTTGGCGTTGGCGGTGTAGACGCGCTTGCCGTCCACCGCCGAGCCCCATTGCAGGCCGCCGCCGGTGCCGCCGGGGCCGGCCTGGGTCACCCACTTGATCACGCCGGTGTCCGGGTCCAGTGCCCAGTACTTGCCGCTCTTCTGGCCGGCGCCGACGACATCGGTGGGCTTGCCCTTGCCGTCACTCTTGACAGTGAACAACGCCGGCGCCTGGCCGAAGTCGTAATCGGGGCCGGTCGGGCTCGGGCACAGGGCCGGGTCGCCAAAGCCGATGCAGGCCGCGATCCAGGTGTCGGCCGGCAAGGCCTTGGTGACCCAGCGCACGGCGCCCGTCTTCATGTCCAGCGCCAGCACGGCGTCGAAGTAGTTGTCGGCCGCCAGGCAGGCCTTGACGGCATCGGTGTTGGTGCCCGCCGCAATGACGCATTGCCTGGCCGTTTCCGGCACCGAATAGTTGTTGCCGGTGGCGATGTAAATCTGGCCGCGCTTGACGTCCACCGCCGGCGAGCTGCCCCAGATCGCGCCGCCCGAGTAGCCGGGCGGCACCATGTAGGTCTTCCAGAGGATGGCCCCGGTGTTCACGTCCAGCGCCAGCATGCTGCCGCGGAAGCTGCAGCAAAAGCCTGCGGAGCCGGCCAGCGCCTCTTCCAGCGAGGCCACGCCGATGTAGACCCGGTCGCCATGCACCGTGGCCGACTGCGTGATGATGGCGCCGTAGTGGCTGTCCAGCTGGGTGGCCCACAGCAGCGCGCCAGTTTGCTTGTTGAAGGCCATCATCTTGCCGCCCGGCCCGCCGTAGGGCGGCGGGGCAAAGACATTGCCCTGCGTGCCGACGATGATCTTGTTGCCGGCGATCACCGGCGTGGCGCGGGCCTTGTCGCCCGGCGTGCCCGAGGCCGCCCCGACCGACACCTTCCACACCTGCGTGCCGGTCTTGCGGTCCACCGCGTAGAGGTTGCCGGCCCAGTCCGGGAAGTAGACCGTGTGCTCATCCACGGCCGGTGTCGCCGAGACATCGCCACCGGTCGTGAACACCCATTTCTGCGTCAGCCCGCCGACGCTTTGCACGCTGATGCCGCCGCTGTGCTCCTGGTGGCGCGTGTTGCCCAGGTTCTGCCCCGCCGAAGGCCAGCCGTTGTCTTGCGCCAACGCGGCGCCAGCCCCCATCAGCCCGGTCAAGATCAGCCCGCTCACCGCAAGCTGGCGCAAGCGCCGTCCCGCCATTCCGATCACCATGAGGTTCCCCCAATCGATACAGCCGTGCGGCTTTGGGAAGGGCGCCGCCGAGAGGCCCTGACTCGTTGACGCAAGCAGACAGCGAACGCTCGGAGTCAGGCCTGGATCAGATACCTGTGGCCCGCCTCGTGCAGAGGGATTTCCCGGCGCTGCGCCCCGCTCCATTCGAGGCGGGGGGGCGGCGTCCTCAGAACTGAGGAATGCGCTGCGAGCGGGCGATGACCCCGCCCCGCTTACTTCAGCAGCAGCTCCTGCAGCTCCATGCTGCCCGCCAGCTTGCGCATGGTCTTGCGCTCGCCGGAGGACACGTCCAACTTGCGCTGGTCCGAGGCCACGAAGGCCTCGTACTTCTTCTGCACGTCCAGCTGCTGCGCGGTCGTCAGATAGTCCTTGGACTCGATGGCCAGGATCAGGTCGGGCTCGCCCTCGCGGGCGTTGTTCACCTGGAACACGTGGTACGACACGATGTAGCCCTCCTTCTTGCCGAACTCGTTGGACTTCTTCCAGGTCTTGGCCAGGAAGTCCATGTAGTTCTCGAACTGGCCGGGCTCGATCTTGACGCTGGAGAAGTTCCACACCGTGCCCGGCTTGTAGCTGGAGTCCTGGGCGAATGCCGCAGCGCCAACCATCATCAAGCCTGCCGCCAACAGCCCCATCCGGATGTGCTTCGCGAAGTTCATTTTGAAGATCTCCTCACCTGTCGGCGCCGGTGATCGCGCTCGCGCGGTGGTGCGCCGGGACACTGTGCGCTTGCGGCCCGGCTTGCGGTAGGGCAGGTGACGCCGGGGCGACGGGAAGCGTCATTCATCTTCAGGATGCCGGCGCGCGTGGGCGGGCCCTGCTCAACGGAACAGCCGCTGCGCGAAGTGGAAGAGGTTCTCCGCCCAGCTGTCGCGGTCGTGGCCGTACTCGTCCACGTTCCAGATGTGCGGGATGCCGCGGTCCTTGAGCGCGCGGTGCACGCCCTGCGAGACGTTAATCAGCCCGTCCTTGTTGCCGCAGGACAGGTAGAGCAGCGCGAGCTGGCGGCGTGCGGCGTCAGGCTCGGGCAGCAGTTGATCGGCCGGCTTGGTGTTGGGCGCGGACGAGAAGCCACCCACCCAGGCGAAGCTGTCCAGATGCGCCAGGCCGAAGTTCAGCGCCTGGCCGCCGCCCATCGACAGGCCGGCCAGCGCGCGGTGCTGCCGGTCGCTCGCCACGGCGTACTTCGCGTCGACGGCCGGGATCAGGAACTCCAGCAGGTCGCGCTCGAACTTCGCAAACCCGGCCGCGTTCTCCGGCGTGAACACCTTGTCCGCTGGCGGCGAGCGGTCGTCCGCCAGCGCGCGGCCGTTGGGCATCACGACGATCATCGGCAGTGCCTTGCCTGCGGCGATCAGGTTGTCCAGCACCGCCGGGGCGCGCACGTAGCCGCGCCACTCGTGCTCATTGCCGCCAATGCCGTGCAGCAGATAGAGCACGGGGTAGCGCTTCTCGGCCGAGTAGCCCGCCGGCAGGTAGACGCTGGCTTTGCGTTGCGTGCCGGTGACGCCGGAGGCATAGCTGAACTCCTCGACGCGCCCGGCCGCCACGCCGGCGCGCGCATCGGCAAAACCGGCCGGCGGCGCGGGCAGGGCGCGCACGTCGTCGGCTGCGAGCGTGATGGGGCGGGCGAAGTTGGCGCGGGCCCTGTCGGGGGTGGCTTCCTCGACGGTCTGCGCTGCGCAGGCGGCGGACAGGGTCAGGAAGGTGATGGCGATGAGGTGGTGGGTGCGTTGCATGGGATCGGTGTGGGTGGGGCCGGCGTGATCATCCCTTGCGCCTGCGGCGTTTTCCAGCGCGTCGGCGGTGGAACCGCTATTGCCCGCCCGGCAGTGGCTCGTCACAGCCCTCGGCGACGACGATGTCCACCTCGGCGCAGGCCTGGCGCAGCGTGATCAGCGGCGCGTACTCGGGCGAGCGGTAGCAGGCCTGCGCGGCCTGGTAGCTCGGGAACTCGATCACCACATTGCGGCTGCGGCTGGTGCCCTCGACGCTCTCGGATTGGCCCGCGCGCACGAGAAACCGGCCGCCGAACTGGGCAATCACCGGATCCAGGCGCTGGGCGTAGAGCTTGTAGGGCTCGGCGTCGGTGACGTCGACGCGGGCGATCCAGTAGGCCTTGGGCATGGGGTGTCCAGTCAGTGGGCGAGAGGAGCGCTATTTCAATGCATCCCGGGCGCCCACCGCTGGCCCACGGATTTGGCGGTCAGATTTGCGACCCGGCTCCGGCCTCGAGCGCGCCGGCCGGTTGCCCTTTCACCAATGGCTGCCACTTGAAGAAGGTCGCCGAGCGCCACAGCCACTCGATGGGGCCGTAGTGGAAGCGGCCCAGCCACCAGCGGCTGAAGGCGATCTGGCACGCAAAGATGCCCAGGCAGATCAGCACGTTCACGGCCGGCGAGGTCTGGGTGAACAGAGCCAGGCCGAAGCTGTAGAAGATCAGCAGGCCGAAGAGCGTCTGGGTCAGGTAGGAGGTGAGCGCCATCTTGCCGATGTCGGCCAGGGGCGCCAGGCGCCGGGCCCAGCGCGGCTTGGCCATCAGCAGGGCGATGCCGCTGATGTAGAACACCGCGCACGCGGCGTTGTAGACGTCGATCGGGAATTCGGCGGCCCAGTACGCCCAGCCCTTGTCCTCCAGCTTGAGCGAGAGTGCTGCAGCGGTGCCGACAACCACCAGGCCCAGCGCCAGGCTGACGAGCATGAACTGCCACGAGCGCTTGAAGACGGCCTTGAAGGTGGGCAGGGCCGCTTCGGCCTTGTCGAACCAGCCCAGACGCCCGACGAGCATGCCCAGCAGGAAGAAGCCGAAGGTGATCCAGAGCCGGCCGCTGGTGAGCTGGTAGTCGATCTTGGCGCCGAAGGCGTGCAGGTTGCCCCACAGCATGTCGACGAAGCCGCTGTTCTTGACGAACTCGAAGTAGGCGGCGCTCTCCTTCACGTAGTCGCCGGCGATGAAGTCGACCTTGCCGGTGCGCAGCAGCGCCATCAGCTCGAACACCTTGGTCGGCAGGTTCAGCACCAGCACAACGCCGAGCACCAGCAGCGCCTTGTTGCTGAGGTGCCGCGCAAAGATCAGCAGGAAGCCCAGCGGCACGTAGATGGACAGGATGTCGCCCCGCCACAGCGCGTGGTGGGTGGCGGCGATCAGCCCCAGGATGGCCAGACGCCAGCCGAAACGCAGGGCCACGTTGTCGCCGCGCCGGGCGAGGCTGTTCATCTGGATGGTGAAGCTCAGCCCGAACAGGAAGGAAAAGACCGAGAAGAACTTGCCCATGACGAAAAGGACATTCGCACCGAAAGCAAGGCCGCTCGGGATCGTCTGGTACTTCTGGAACAGCTCTTGCGGCAGCGGGCCCGCCGTGTACCAGGCGATCATGTGGGCATAGAGGATGCCGAACAGCGCGAAGCCGCGAAGCACGTCGACGGTGATCAGGCGCTCGTGGGGAGTGAAGGCGAGTGGGGGAGTCATGGCCATGGCAGTCCCTGCGGTTTCGGCGCGATGGAGATGAGGGGCGAGCCGGTTGCGGCCCGGCGGCACCGTAACAGCCCGGCTCGCGCTGTCCAAGCTGCGGATTGATGAAGTGCAGCGAGGCTGGGATGAACTGCCGAATGGAAGGGCGCGGCGTGCCACGGCACATGGGTGCCCCCTGCATCCGAAGTCCCAATGGCCGGCTCCGCAACGCGGCGCTATCGTGCGCCACCCTTCAACGCCACCTCCGGACTCGCACGATGCAACACCGCCTTGCCGCCTTCGCCTTGCACGTCGTCGCACTCTGTGCCGGCCTGCTCGGTGCCCCCGCCAGCCACGCCGAGGAAGACCGCGCCGCACCGCGTCGCTACCTCAACACCGTCTTTGCGGAGCACGTGCGCCACGGCAACCTGGTGTTTGCCGAGAACCTGAACAACCTGGACGGCAAGGTCGAGAAGCTGACGATGCGCGTCTTCGAGCCCAAGGGCGACACGGCCACCAAGCGCCCGCTGCTCATCCTCACGCCCGGCGGCGGCTTCGTTCGCACCGAAGACACCTGGATGGACGACTTCGGGGAGGAACTGGCGCGCGCCGGCTACGTGGTGGCCGTCAACCGCTATCGGCTCTCCGACAACCTCAACTCGCAGGCCAAGTTCTATGACGCCCTCTTCAAGGCCACGTCGGACCAGAAGGCCGTCATCCGCTACTTCCTCAAGGACGCCGCCGGCCCCAACCGTTTCAAGGTCGACGTGGACAACATCTTCATCGGCGGCCACTCCGCCGGCGCCTTCACCTCGATGTACACGGCTTACCTGGATGCCCGCAACAAGCTGCCCGACGCGGGCAGCGCCGCCCTCAAGGCCAACGGCGGCCTGGAGGGCAACAGCGGCAAGGATCAGCAGCTGAAGTTCAAGCTGCGCGGCGTGATCAACCTCTCCGGCGCGGTGGGCGACCTCGACATGATGGACGCCGGCGAGCCCGCCCTGCTCAGCATCCACGGCGACAAGGACGACGTCGTGCCGCTGGGGTCGAACGCGGCCGGCCTGCATGGCTCCGCCACCCTCCACAAGCGCGCCCTGTCGATGGGCATCAAGAGCGTGCTGCAAGTCGTCGAGGGCGGCGACCACATCGACCCCGCCGACCCCAAGCGCTGCCCCGAGTGCCTGCCGCTGATCAAGCGCTTCATGTTCACCACCATGCAGCGCGCTCAGTAATGCAGTCGATAAATATGAAATATTTTCTGCGCAATTTTCTTGTTCTTGGTGTTGCGGGATTACTGAACCTGGCGCCCGCCTTTGCGGCCAACCCTTTGATCATGGATCAGTTCACTGCTGATCCGACGGCACGGGTATTCGAAGGCAGGATCTATGTCTATCCGTCGCACGACATCAAGGCGCCGCCAGATTACAAAGGAAAACCCGACTGGTTCGTCATGCCGGATTACCACGTCTTCTCGTCCGTCAATCTCACGGACTGGAAAGATCACGGCGTGATCGTCTCGCAAACCGGCGTCGAGTGGGCTGACCCCACGGCCTATGCGATGTGGGCGCCGGATTGCGTCTTCAAAGACGGAAAATACTATTTCTACTTTCCGGCCATTGCCAAGAAGGATGACAAAGCGGAGGGCGAGAAGGATAAGCGTCCGGAGTTCAGAATCGGTGTGGCGGTGGCAGACAAGCCCGCTGGGCCCTTCAAGCCGCTGCCGAATTATATCCAGGGCGTGAACGGAATTGACCCCAATGTGCTGATCGACAAAGACGGCACCGCCTACCTGTATTACTCCAGAGGCAAGATTTATGTCGCCAAGCTGAAACCCAACATGACCGAGATCGAGGGCGAGCCGATGGTGATCGACAACCTGCCCACCAAAGGCTTGCTGGAGGGGCCCTTCGCGTTCGAGCGCAATGGCATCTACTACCTGACCTATCCGCACGTGGAGAACAAGATCGAGCGGCTGGAATACGCGATGAGCACCTCACCCATGGGGCCGTTCAAGCAAGCTGGCGTGTTTCTGGACGAATCCGAGAGCGATTGCTGGACCGTGCATCACTCCATTCTGGATTGGCAAGGGCAGTCGTATCTGTTCTATCACGACAGGGATTTGTCGCCCGCTTTCGACAAGAACCGGTCGATTCGCGCCGACAAGCTGTTCTTCAATGCCGACGGCACCATCCAAAAGGTGATACCGACGCTGCGCGGTGTCGGGCTGGTGCGCGCCGAGAGCGAGATTCAAATCGATCGCTACAGCGCGAAGAGCGCCGAAGGAGTCGCGACTTCGTTTCTTGAGGAAACCAATCCCCATGCCGGATGGAAGACAACATTCGGCACCGAAAAATCATGGGTGAAATTCAACGATGTTGATTTTGGCCGCGGTGCGCAGAAATCAATCAAGGTGCGCGCCAGGGCCGGCGCTGGAGGCATGCTCGAAATCCATTTGGATAAGCCGGACGGGCCCGTGGTGGGTCGTGTAGCGATCGACAAGACAGGCGAATGGAAAATGTCCAGCGCTGTTGCGAAGAATCTTCCGAAAGGTGTGCGCGACATCGTGATAACTCACGCCGATGGCAAGGCCGTCGAGGTCGATTGGGTGAGTTTTCGATAGATTCACCGCACGCCGCGCAACGGCATTCGCAGTAATGCCGGGCGAACCGGCCCCTGGCTGCCGCAGGCCCGTGCTCAATAGCCGGTGATCAGCATCGACGTAGGGCGCACGAACGGCACCGCGTCCTTCTTCCAGTCGCCGCTGCCGCTGTAGCTCTCCTCGGCGTACACGAGCGTCGAAACGCCGGACTTCAGTTCGCGTTTCACGACCACGTGGACCTTCGGGTTGTCCAGTCGGTCGCCCACCTGCCACAGCACGCCCGCCGCGTCGAACTTGCCGCTCACGTACGGCCTGACGTTTGCCGGCAATGCGGCGAAGGGCCCTTCGTCGACGACGGTCTTGCTGACGGCGTTGACCACAAAGCGTCGATTCAGGTTTTCGTCCTTGCTGCTGTACCACTGATAGTCGTAGCACTGCACCCAGAGCTTCAGTTCGCCCGTCGCCTTGTCCGTGAATTGGCGCGCCGCTTCGCACACGAGAAGCGGCAGGCCCGCCGGCATCTTCAGCACCGTTTCCCGCCGCTGCTTGTCCACCAGCACCAGACCCTTCTCGAAGGTGTAGACGAGCAGCGAACCGTCGGGCAGCGCCGAAAGCAGCCAGTTGACGTTCGTCGTGCCCAGGTCGTAGGGCGCGTCGCCCAGTTGGCTGTTGACGGTTCGCATCGGGCATCGGTAGACGACTTTGGACGTCTGCGGGACCAGCTTGAACGGCCCCATGCCGCAACCCTGCTCCGGCGCCGTGAACAGCAGGGGGTCGTTGGCCATGGCGGTGATGGGATAGACCCATTCCAGCTTCCCATCCGCCCCGATCTCCTGCTTCATCACGTCAGGAACGAACTGGTAGATGCTGTTGTCCTGGCCGTAGATCAGCTTGCCGTCCGAATTGATCGTGCCTTCGTTCGGCACCGTCTGCTTGAACCCCAGGCAGTGATGCAGTGGGTCTGACGGATCGGCCAAGGCCGGGGCCCGTGTGGGGTCCTGCGGGTCGAAGCCACCCATCATGTAGACCTTGGCGGGGTCCAGCTTCTGGCAGTCAATAGAACTCGTCGGTGTGGGCGTCGCGGGGCTGGAACCGCCGGATTGGGAAGCCCCACCGCCTCCGCCGCCACAGGCGGCGAGCAACAGCGTGCTGGCGAACAAGAACGGCCAATGCTTCATCGATCTCTTCCAAGGTTGGCGCGGGCCCTGGATGTCGGTGCCGCGTGAGCGGGCGCGAATGTATCAGTGCGCCACGGCAACTGCTGGTTGCCCAGAAACCTGAACAAGCTGGGCGGCAAGGTCGAGAAGCTGCCTGACGTGGGCAGTGCCGCGCTCAAGGCCAACTTCGGCCTGGATGGCAACGGCTGCAACTCGATGCGGCGAGCCCGCACTGCCCGGCATGCCCAGACGGCTGGCGCCAGCGAAGGCCCTTCAGCCCCCCGACTTGTTCGGGTCGCGCCAGGCCCGCTCGAAGGGCAGTCGCCACGCATGCGGGGCGATGAGTTGGTGGACGGACTTCGGGCCCCAGCTGCCGGGTTCGTACAGACGCACGGGCGGCGGCGACTCCAGCAGGGCGGTCGATACCTCCCACAGGCGCTCGATGCCCTCGGCGGTACAGAACAGCGTGTGGTCGCCCTTCATGGCGTCGAGGATCAGGCGTTCGTAGGCCTCCAGCACCTCGCCGGCCAGGCCGGTGTCGTGCATGGCGAACTGCAGGCTCAGCTTGTCGAGCCGCATGCCAGGGCCGGGGCGCTTGCCGTAGAAGCTCAGGCTCATCTTGCTGGCGTCGGCGAGGTCGAAGGTCAGGTGGTCGGGCCCCTGGGCACCAACGCCGCTGCCGGGCGGGAACATGCTCTTGGGCGGCTCGCGGAAGGCGATGGAGATGATGCGCTGGCCCTCGGCCATGCGCTTGCCGGTGCGCAGGAAGAAGGGCACGCCCGCCCAGCGCCAGTTGTCGATGAAGCACTTGAGGGCGATGAAGGTCTCGGTCTCGCTCTGCGGGTCCACGCCGGGCTCAGCGCGGTAGCCGCCGTACTGGCCACGCACCACGTCGGCGGGCTGGATGGGCAGCATGCTGCGGAAGACCTTGTTCTTCTCCTCGCTGATGGGCGCCGGCTCCAGCGAGGTGGGCGGCTCCATGGCCATGAASSCGAGGATCTGGAAGAGGTGCGTCACCACCATGTCTCGGTAAGCGCYGGTCTGCTCGTAGAACGCACTGCGTTGCCCGAGGCCCAGCGTCTCGGGCACATCGATCTGCACGTGGTCGATGAAGTTGCGGTTCCAGATGGGCTCGAACAGGCCGTTGGCAAAGCGGAAGGCCAGGATGTTCTGTGCCGGCTCCTTGCCCAGGAAGTGGTCGATGCGGAAGATCTGGTCTTCGGCGAACACCTCGTGCACGGCGCGGTTGAGCTTGACGGCACTGGCCAGGTCTGTCCCGAAGGGCTTTTCCATCACGATCCGCGCATTGGCCACCAGGCCGGCTTGGCCCAGCACCTTCACGGCCGAGAGGGCCGCGTTGGGGGGCACGCTCAGGTAGTGCAGGCGTTCGCTTTCGCCGCCAATGGCGGCTTCGGCGCGCGCGGCGGCCTCGGCCAGGGCGGCAGGGCCGGCCGCGAGCGGCACGTACTCCAGCCGCGCGGCAAACGCGGCCCAGTCAGCGTCACTCACCGGGCGATTGAAGAACTCCGCCAGGGCCTGCCGCGTCAGCGCGCCGAAGGCGGCGTTGTCGAGGTCATCCAGCGAGATGCCGATGATCCGGTAGTCCGGCAGGAAGCCCGCCGTGCACAGGTGGAAGAGCCCCGGCAGCAGCTTGCGCTTGGCCAGGTCGCCGGTGGCGCCGAACAGCACCACCAGCTGAGGTAAGCGCGGCCCAACGCCGGGGGGAATCTTTGCCATGTTTGAAGTGCTCATGCGGTCAGCTGCGACGCTGGAAGGGCAAGCAAAGATTGAACCATCGGGCGGCTCGGCGCAGCCGGGCGCAGGTGCGTGATGGGTCTCAAATCTAAATTCCGGCAGGCCCATGCTGCGGTGGTGGCAGGGAATGGCCGCAACTTGGGTGCGAACTCAATGCGACGCGAGACGCGGCGCTATGACGCGAAATTCACCGCTCAAGTGCATCATGCTCATGATGTAAAGCATGCCGTCAAAATACCGCTGCTCTCCGGTTGGCACTGGGGTTTCCCACAATTCCTTGAGAAACGCCGTAGAAACCTCGCCAGGAGGCGCGGCCAAACTTCCAACTGCGGCTCCGGCAACCATTCCAACCGAATGACGGTCTGATTTAGGCTCGCCGCCCAAGGTATATTTGTCAGCAAAAGTATGTATACCTTGGTTGTACAGGAAGTTCTGGATGCGATTGCTGAGCACAGGCTGGCGCGGATCCTTGGCAAACCAGCTGTAATCGAACGCAATATTGCTCACCGTGCGCCAGCTGTCGTAGGCAAAGATGCCCGGCGTGCCGTCCCAGTTCGGCAGGGGTTTGCCGTCAAAATCCGTGCGGTCCGATGAAAGGCCGGTGATTGGGTGAGCCGATTTCTGGAACAGCTCGCGGCTCGATTCGGCGGCGCGGGCCCAAAATGCCCGATCCCCAACTGGGCCCCAGCGGGCCCATAACTCGTAAAACGCCGGCAGGTGATAAGAGGGGTCAGTGCCTGGAATGGCGGTTTCAGGTACGAACCGAACCATCGCGTGTTCTTCGTCCACCATGGGGCCTACCACCACTGTGCGGGGCGCGCCGCTGGGTTTGAAGCGCGGCCAAGGTTTGCCCTCTTTCGCCGCCTGAGCCTGCTCCGTGCGATTGTTGGGGCTGGGCCAGGGCGTGCTCGGCGGAATGAACGGCGCGCCATCGGCATGGATGCGGAATGGCGTGGTGCCCGTCAACACCGCGCGGTGGCGCATGCCGCGCAAAATGGTGTCTGCTTCGTTCCGGTAGTTATAGATTCCTTTGCCGTTGCCCCAGCGATTGGCCGCAAAGTACAGAGCCATGACGTAAAACTCTTCACCGTCAGGCGCGGCTCCGGTGGAGCGCGGCGTGCCGGTTGTATTCATCGACCACACAAAATACCCATGGGATGGGTTATTTGCATCGGTAACCAGCATGTAAGTCTTCGACCAATTCCACAGGGCGTCGAATTCTCGCTTCTTGCCCAACTGCACGGCGATCATCATGCCGTAGCTCATGCCCTCGCTGCGCACGTCGTTGTTGGCCCAATCGGTCACGTAAGCCAACGGGCCGTTTTCATTTGCACCCGTTTCAAAGTAAACACGCTCCTCCTGGCCATCGCCATGAAAGAATTGCTGAAACGCGCTCTCAATGCGCCCACGAGTTTCGGCAGGCGTCTTTTTCATGCGCTCTACAAACAAATTGGGGTAGTGCCCTGTTTGATACGCGCCGCCACCGTCGTTGGTGCGCGCGAAGCTTCCTGGTGACGATGAAGCAATATCGCCTGCTTCGGCGCTGGCCCAGGAGGCAAGCATCGCGAGCGCCAAAATGGCCGCTACATTGAATCTATTTGCGCGCATAAGCTATTGGTTGATGAATTGTGAAGACCCGCCTGTTCATACACCCTATTCTTAAACAGCTCTGGCTTGCCAGCGGGCCATTTCTTGAGCGCCTGAACCGGCGTCTGATGGCCCGGAGTGGAGCAGGTTCGGGGTCAGGTCTCAAATCCAGATTCCGGCGAACCCATCCTGCGGTGGTGGCAGCGAATGGCGGCACCTCAGGAGGGCCTGGTTTTTTGACCTGACCCCGAACCCCACTGGCGAGCCCGCCCTGCTCGGCATCCACGGCGACAAGGCGACAAGGCGACAAGGCGACGTGGTGCCGCTGGGCTCGAACGCGGCCGGCCTGCATGGCTCCACCACCCTCCACAAGCGCGCCCTGTCGCTGGGCATCAAGAGCCTGCTGCAAGTCGTCGAGGGCGGCGACCACATCGACCCCGCCGACCCCAAGCGCTGCCCTGAGTGCCTGCCGCTGATCAAGCGGTTCATGTTCACCACCATGCAACGTGTTCGGTAGGCCCGAAATCAGCGGGCGGATGACGGGCTCGGGCGGCGGCAGGCAAGACCTGTTGCCCCGCAGCAGGCTCTCGCCCGCGTCGGCGGCCGAGACCCAAGGGCTAGGGGGCGCGCGGCTCATCTCACGGTTCTAGACTGCCCCGCTGCTCGCACCCGGCGCGTCAATTCACGGCGCCGTTGCTCAAAAGGGAGCCGAACCATGGTCACGCCTGCCGACCTTGACAACCACGGCATCGACGTTTTCCAACACGTCAAGCGCAAGAACATGGCGCTGACGGCGTCGCCGCTCTATCGCGACTTGCAAGCCATCTTCACCAACATGGCCGACGAGAATTTCGTCAAGACCGGCATCGCGAAACTCGAGGAACTGGTGTGGAAGGAACTGAAATGGCGTAACGCCAACACGCCCGATGACGAGCTGGCGGCGAATTTCAAGGACCGGTACGCCACCAACAACGCGGCGAAGTTTGATGCGGGGCGCAAAGCCCCGAGCCCCTACAAAGGGGTGCTCACTGAAACGCTGGAAACCGTGGAACAGGCCTACGGGTTTGGCAAGGTGTCGTATGCGTGGGGCACATCGGGCGAGGCGTTCCTGGACAACCTCAAGGCGCGGCGGCCCTTCAAGGACTACGGCGCGTCCAAGGATCACGGTGACAACACCCACCGCGTCCAGTGGTTCATCATCTGCCGCTACCTGTTCGCAGGCGTCAAGGACGCCGCCAAGTTCTATGAGGAAACGGCGTACTGGACGTGCGACCTCAGCATCGGCACGGAAACCCGCAAGCTCTATCTGTGGGACATGCTGTGCGACAACGCCGACAACACCACCGGTTGGGACAAGAACAAGGCCAAGGGGCGCAATCCGATCTACGTGATGGATCTGCTGCGAAGCGACGCTTACCCGTTGCTCTCAGCGTTCGTCAAATATCGCCGGATGAAGGACGAAGTTTCGAAGACGGTGATGTTCGGGTTGAATGATGGCGTCGACTACGACGCGTACGGCGTCATGAGTAAAACGCTCCACCGTGCTGCGCTCCGGTTCCATGGCAAGCCGTTCGCAAGTCTCACGGACAAGGAGCGCAAGAAGCTGGCCAAGACGCTCGGCCAGCCCGGCTTCACCGACGAGTGAAGCCCGGGGTCAGGCTCCGACAGTTCCAAGAATTGGCAGGGCCGTTGGGGTTCACCCCGTTCGCCCCAAGCTGCCGAGCTGGCGCCAATGAAGGCCCTTCTCAGCCCCCCGACTTGTTCGGGCGAGCGGCACGTACTCCAGCCGCGCGGCAAACGCGGCCCAGTCGGCGTCAGCCACCGGGCGATTGAAGAACTCGGCCAGGGCCTGCCGTGTCAGCGCGCCAAAGGCGGCGGTGTCGAGGTCATCTAGCGAGATGCCGATGATCCGGTAGTCCGGCAGGAAGCCCGCCGCGCACAGGTGGAAGAGCCCCGGCAGCAGCTTGCGCTTGGCCAGGTCGCCGGCGGCGCCGAACAGCACCACCAGCTGAGGTAAGCGCGGCCCAACTCCGGGGGGGAATCTTTGCCATGTTTGAAGTGATCATGCGGTCAACTGCAACGCTGGAATGGTTAGCAAGGATTGAACCATCGGGCGGGTCGGGACGGCCGGGGGGCAGGGTCGGGGGCAGGTCTCAAATCCGAATTCCGGCGAGCCCATCCTGCGGTAGTGGCTGGGAGTGGCCGTCCCAAGTCCGATAGGTCGGCCGTCGAGACGCATGTTGCAGCCGCCGGGTCTCGACTTGTGGCGGGGGCCGATTCACCCTGAACCCTGACCGCGAGCTCCACAAAATATGCGGCGCAGGTCAACTGATGTGTAAAACTGCGACCGCCAGAAAGTGTCCAGAGCGAAAGGTAAGAGGGAAAAGATGGCGAGTACTTCGGTGGGATCTGTGGAGAACGCCTTCGTTGAACAGGCGGAGTACATAGACGACACATTGTTTTCTCAATGGCTCGTTCAGCATCCTAACGAGGACGAAATTCTCCGAAAGCTTAAGGCAAGCGGTGCGAAGCTTCTAACAGGGCCCCGAGGAACTGGCAAAACGACTTTGATGCTGCGCGCGCGCAATCAAATGATGCGCCCTAATTCTGAGGTCCTACCCGCGTACGTCAACTTCAAAACTTCGCTCAGATTGGAGCCGCTTTACCGCACATCCGGGAATGCTTCATTTTGGTTTAAGCAGTGGTTGCTGCTTCGAACTGCTGTGGGTTTGGCGGAATCTTCGCAACTTTTAGGGCTGACGCTTCCGTGGCAAGCGCTTTCGCTCCGAGATGGTCAAGCAGCTAGCCGTGCAATTGAAGCATTGCAGGTTGGCTCAATCGAGTTGGCAGCGTCGCTTGTGCCTGAGCCTATTACTACGCAAGCCCTAGTTAATGTCATACGCAGGACGCTCGGGGAAACCGGAAGAACTCGCGCAGTACTGTTATTCGACGACGCAGCGCATGCATTTTCTTCGGAGCAACAACGAGACTTCTTTGACTTCTTTCGAGAAGTCAAGTCTCCATTCGTGTCTCCTAAGGCGGCCATTTATCCAGGAGTGACTGATTTCTCGCCGTCTTTTCATGTTGGTCATGATGCCGAGGAAGTGAACGTTTGGCTTGACCCATCAGACGCAAACTATTTGGCCTTTATGGCAAGTTTGCTCGAAAAAAGACTGCCCGGCGCGCTATTTTCTCGAATCAAATCAGATCAAGATGCGCTAAATGTTATTGCTCTGGCGGCATTCGGAGTTCCGAGAAATTTTCTTAATATGATTCGTGATGCAATTGGAGATGCGCATGGCACGCAGCCAATTGCTAGATCAAAGATTTCAAAGGCTGTCAACAATTGTGCCGAAACGAGTTTAAAAGTATTTAAATCGCTTCAAAAAAAGTTGCCGATCTACGCGCGCTTTATCGAAAATGGCGAAGACGTAGTAAATAGATCTATAGCGGCCGTCAAAGAATACAACACTATTACCACCAAGGCCGCCGCAGTTACTGTTGCGCTGGCCTACCCAGTTCCGTCGGAGGTAAAGACGCTATTCTCCTTTCTGCAATATGCGGGGCTTGTGCGGCCTAGAGGGGACGTGAAACGGGGAGAAAAGGGAACGTTTTGGCTCTTAGATGTGCACTACGCTCTTCTGATAGAAGCTAACGCGGTGGTGCCAAAGAAGTCTGTCGGCTTAAATGAACTGGCCGATCGTCTGTCAAAGCGCGATGCCCATGCTTTTGCGCGAATCACCGCCGCCAAACTACTTGGTTCAAGCGATATCGCAGGGGCGTTGCCGCTGATGTTGCCGCCATGCAATGTTTGTCAAACCGAGCGTGCAACCCCTACCGCGAAGTTTTGCTTGAATTGCGGTTCGCCATTAACGGTAAGTTCAACGTTTGAAATTGCCGTAATGCAGGATCTCGCCGTTCTTCCTTTGACACTGAATCGCGTTCGATCGATTAAACAAGGAAGCTCAATTCGTACTGTGAAAGACGTTTTGCTGGACAAGGACCACACTGAATTGCTCCGCGTCCACATGATTGGGCCTGTTTGGGCTACGCGTATATCTAGATATGCCGAAGAATTTGTTGAATAAGATGCCGGCTGTTAATCGTGATTGGTATAAGTCCGTCTGCCGGCCGCCTGTATCACAAGCGCCAACTAATCTATCGCCGTACGTCACTCTTCTGCCGACCTCAAGTAAAGCGCCAATAGATCGCTATTTGGCTGCCTGCGAGATCCTCCTAAAGAAAGGTGATCCTGCCTTCTTTGCAGCCCATCCCGAGATCGCGAATCTAATGTTGGTTGCTGCGGTGTCGCAAACTGAGAACTATTTCCGGGATTTATTTTCTAGACTTTTGGTTGTATGTCCCGTATCTCAAGGGAAATCGGCTCAGCGTGACATAAAGCTCGGTTCGGTAATTTGGTATCGCGTCGGACAAATCGAGCGTGGGGCGTTTGAGCATTTTTCGTTTGCTGGAATGGATAGCATTATTGAGACTCTTTCTCGATATTTTGACGTGCAGCTTGATCAGAAAAGCGATCCATATGCGCTATTGCAGAATTTTGACAAAATGTGCGAGATTCGTCATGCAATTGTGCATTCAGCTGGAGTTGTTTCCGGAAAAAATGCTACGAAACTTCAGTTAAGAAAAACTAAAAGCGATATGGAGGTTGTAATAGACTTCCAGCGATTCCAGGAGGTCGTCCAGCTTTGCACTGCACTTGTATGCTCGATAAATATTGAGCTGTTCAGACGGTTTGGCGAACGATGGCGCGATAAGTGGCCTACTCATGTTTCGCCGTGGACTGGTGCAATCGCAAATGCTAGGTTCCGGGATTTGTGGTTGATTTTTGCAAGCGATTTGGATCGCGCAGTCGGTCTGCCAGCACGCGCACTTTCCTGTGCGCAGTGTCGCGGTGAGCTGTTAACTCCCTAGGGGTTCATCTGGAATTGAGTACCTTGGCGATTTGGCGGTAAAGGGTATTCCGGCTCACGCCCAGTCGCCGAGCAGCTTCCGACACATTGCCACCCACCGCCGCCAGAGTCTCTCGAATGTGCGCCTGAGCGGAGTGGCGAAGGTCCTGACTCCCAGCAGTGCAAACGATGGGCGTACCGGTTGCAGACGTCTCTCGAACCTCATCTTCCAACTGCCCCACCGTGACCACCTCCTCGCCCTCATCCAGAACCGCCACCGCCGTCCTCACCACATTCGCCAACTGCCGCACATTCCCCGGCCAGCGGTAGCGGCCGAACGCAGCCGTTACCTCGTCATCCAGCCGCAGCGCCCGCTCCGGTGCTTCAGCCTTCAGCATCCGAGCCGTCAGCTCACCTAAGTCGGTCCGTTCCCGCAGCGCCGGCAGGCTCAGCGTCAGTCCGTTGAGGCGGTAATAGAGGTCTTCGCGGAAGTGGCCGGCGGCGACTTCGTCTTTCAGGCGGTGGTGGGTGGCGCAGATCAGGCGGAAGTCCACGTCCACCGCCGCGCCGCCGCCCAGGGGCGTGACCTGGCGGTCTTGCAGCACGCGCAGCAGGCGGGCCTGCATCGCCAGCGGCATGTCGCCGATCTCGTCGAGGAAGAGCGTGCCGCCGTGGGCCTCGCGGATGCGGCCGGGGGCGCCGTGGCGGTTGGCGCCGGTGAAGGCGCCGGGGCAATAACCGAAGAGTTCGGCTTCGATCAGCGTCTCGGGCAACGCCGCGCAGTTGACGGCGACGAAAGGCTTGTCGCGGCGCGCGCTGCTGCCGTGTATCGCCTTGGCCAGCAGTTCCTTGCCGGTGCCGCTTTCGCCTTGCAGCAGCAGCGGGATGGCGGGCTTGTCGAGCAGCTTGCGGGCGCGGGCGAGCAGGGCGCGGAAGGCGGCGTCGCCGGTGTCCAGCGCGGCGAGCGCGTCTTGCGGGTGCCAGGCGGCGTCGGTGGCGGGCACCACGGGCGTTTGGCGGGCGGCAGGTGCGGGCCTGGACTGAGGCACGGGCGGGCTGCGGCGCAGCGTCTGGCCCGCTTCCAGGCGCAGCCACAGCGGGGCGGCGCCGGCACCACGTTGCAATGCGCGCGGCGCAGCGCCGCCGGCCAGCAGCGCGCGCAGGTCCAGGCCCAGCACGCGCTCGACGGTGGCGGCGCCGATGTTCTGGCGGGCCAGGCCCAGCAGTTCCAGCGCGGCGGTGTTGGCGCCGGTGACCCAGCCGTCTTCGCTGAGCGCGAGCAGGCCTTCGGTGACGGTGCCGAGGCCTTCCATCTGCGCGTGAAGCCTCACGTGCAGGCCGGCGCGGAAGCGGTCGAGAAAAAGCTGGTGCTCGATCATGCGGGCGCCGCTGCGGGCCAGGGCCAGCGTGTGGCGGTGGTAGCCGCGGCGGTCGCCGGAGATGTCGAGCACGCCGAGGAGCTGGCCGGCGGGGTCGGCAATGGGGGCGGCGGCGCAGGTGAGGAAGCCGTTGCGCGCCAGGTAGTGCTCGCCGGCATGCACGACGACGGGCGCGCCCTCGGCCAGCGCGGTGCCGATGGCGTTCGTGCCGCGCCATTGCTCGCTCCAGACTGCGCCCGGGCGCAGGGCGACGCGGGCGGCGCGGTCGGCGAAGTGGGCGCAATGGGCGTCATCGCCACTGGCGTGCAGCAGCAGGCCGTGGGCGTCGGCCAGCAGCACGAGGCTGTCGCTGCCTTGCACTTGTTCATTCAGGAAGGCCATGACGGGCCGGGCGTGGGCCAGCAGCGTGTGGCGGTGCTCCAGCGCGCGGGCGAGCTGGGCGGCGCTGGCGTGGGGCGCGCCTTGCGGGCGGCCCTCGGGCGCCAGGCCGAAGTCGCGGCAGCGCGCCCAGCTGGCTTGCAACGGGCCGGCAATGAGGCCGCTGGCGACGGTGCCGGTGTCCAGCCACTGGCGGCGGGCCTGGCGGATGCGCTCGGGCGGGGTGGGGGTGGCCATGGGTCTGTCTCCTGCGCGGCCGTCGAGCGGCTCTGGGGCGCAAAGCCTGCGCCAGAAGGCGGACGGTAGCCTGACGACCCACCGCGTCAAGCGGCTGTGCCGGAAAGGCACGTTGTGCGACGCAGGTGTTCCATTTCGGGACAGTGCTGGCGCGGCCGGCGCGGGGTTTCAACGCGCGGCCGGGGCGGCCCTGGCGCAAGCGCCGCTGGCATGTGCCTTGCGCTGAAGGAGCTGACCCGCGCGCCATTCAGCACGCCGGGCACACATCCATCTGGAGACAAGCCCATGACCGTTTACGCCGCCCCCGGCGCCGCTGGCGCCAAGATTGCCTACAAGCCCCGTTACGACAACTTCATCGGCGGCAAGTTCCAGCCGCCGGTGGAGGGCCGGTATTTCGACGTGATCTCGCCGATCAACGGCAAGGTCTACACGCAAGCCGCACGCTCGGACGCCAAGGACGTGGAGCTGGCGCTGGACGCCGCCCACGCGGCCGCCGCCGGCTGGGGCGCCACGCCGCCGGCCGAGCGGGCCAATGTGCTGCTGCGCATTGCCGACCGCATCGAGCAGAACCTGGAGCTGCTGGCCTACGCCGAGACGGTGGACAACGGCAAGCCCATCCGCGAGACGCTGAATGCCGACCTGCCGCTGTGCGTGGACCACTTCCGCTACTTCGCCGGCTGCGTGCGCGCGCAGGAAGGCGCTTTGAGCGAGATCGACGGCAACACCATCGCGTATCACTTCCACGAGCCGCTGGGCGTCGTCGGCCAGATCATCCCGTGGAACTTCCCGCTGCTGATGGCGGCRTGGAAGGTGGCGCCCGCGCTGGGCGCCGGCAATTGCGTCGTGCTGAAGCCGGCGGAGAGCACGCCCATCGGCATCCTGCTGTTTGCCGAACTGATTGCCGACCTGCTGCCGCCGGGCGTGCTGAACATCGTCAACGGCTACGGCAAGGAGGCCGGCACGCCGCTGGCCA
This sequence comes from Roseateles sp. P5_E8, assembly GCF_054177665.1. Taxonomy (NCBI): domain Bacteria; kingdom Pseudomonadati; phylum Pseudomonadota; class Betaproteobacteria; order Burkholderiales; family Sphaerotilaceae; genus Roseateles; species Roseateles sp. P5_E8. Next base: position 20,581 of record NZ_JBGCUM010000051.1, read on the forward strand.
CCAGCAAGCGCATCGCCAAGATCGCCTTCACCGGCAGCACGGTCACCGGCAAGCAGATTGCGCAGGCGGCTGCGGCCAACCTCATCCCGGCGACGCTGGAGCTGGGCGGCAAGAGCCCCAACCTGTTCTTCGACGACGTGATGGCCGAGGACGACGCCTTCCTCGACAAGGCCATCGAGGGCCTGGTGCTGTTCGCCTTCAACCAGGGCGAGGTCTGCACCTGCCCGAGCCGCGCGCTCATCCAGGAGGGGATGTTCGACAAGTTCATGGAGCGCGCCGTCAAGCGCGTGGCGGCCATCAAGCAGGGCAACCCGCTGGACACCGAGACCATGATGGGCGCCCAGGCCTCGGCCGTGCAGATGGACAAGATCGAGACCTACCTGGCGCTGGGCAAGGAGGAGGGCGCCAAGGTGCTGATCGGCGGCAATCGCGCGCAGCTGGGCGGCGACCTGGCGGGCGGCTACTACATCCAGCCGACGCTGTTCCAGGGGAACAACCAGATGCGGATCTTCCGCGAGGAGATCTTCGGCCCCGTGCTGGCCGTGACGACCTTCAAGACCGAGGCCGAGGCGCTGCAGATCGCCAACGACACGCCCTACGGCCTGGGCGCCGGCGTGTGGACGCGTGACGGCAGCCGCGCGTATCGGCTGGGTCGCGCCATCCAGGCCGGCCGTGTGTGGACCAACTGCTATCACGCCTACCCGGCGCACGCGGCCTTCGGCGGCTACAAGGAATCGGGCATCGGCCGCGAGACGCACAAGGGCATGCTGGACAGCTACCAGCAGACGAAGAACCTGCTGGTGAGCTACAGCCCCAACGCACTGGGCTTCTTCTGATCCCGACCTGAACGGCAATCATGGGGCGGCCTTGGCCGCCCCTTTTGCTTAAGGGAGCCGGCGATGACCGCCGGCGGGCTGAATCAGCGGCGGCGCCGGGCCAGCGGCACCAAGCCCAGGGCCAGCATCGCCAGCGACAGAGAACCTGGCAGCGGCAGCTCATTGGTCGCGCGCATGGCCACGCGCAGGTTGTCGAGGCCGGTCTCCTCGTTGCCACCGTTGCCTTCATGGGCCTCGGTCCAGCGGAAGGCGGTGATGGCGTGATCCGAGATCACGCCGGCAAAGACGTTCGGCACGGGCGAGCCGGCGCTGCCGGACAGCAGGATGTCCTGCGTCGAGCCGTCGTCGAACCAGAACGTCAGCGTGCCCGGCTCGACGGCCGTGCTGTCGTTGCCGGGCTCGGACTCGAAGCTCGTGATGTCCAGCGCCGCAGCCAGGAAGGGCAGCGCGTACTGGCCTTCGAAATAGGCATTGCCGGCCTGGCGCGCTGCGCCGAAGGCGGAGGCCGTCTTGTTGGCGCCGAACACATGCACCGGGCCACCGATGTTGCTGCTCAGCGTGAGGCCGGGCAGCACGGGCACGCCGGTCAGGTCAGTGCCGTTGGCAAAGCTGTCGAAGTCCTGCAGCTGCGCGGAACCGGTGATGGCGGCCTCCCATGCGGCGAGGCTGGTGTAGACGGCGACAGTGGCGGCCTGGGCCATATCGGTGGCGAACAGGGCGAGGGCAAGGGCGAAAGCGGTGGGGGTGCGGCGCATGGATGTCTCCTGGGGTGGCGCGATGACAGGCCGCCATTGGCCGCCAGTGGCGGCACGCTGCCCAGCCCAAGTACTTGGGGGCTCCCCGCAGATCGGGGGACGCCGCATTGCTGCGTACGGCGGTGACACCGTCATGAAGCGGCGTGTCGAAACGCCGCGAGCTTCACTTCTGGCCCGTGCAGTTTGCGTAGAAGCTGGTGGTGGCTGGCCAGTCTGAGAACACGCCCAGCACGCCGACCTGCTCGGCCAGCACGTCCAGCACGCGGAACATGTCGCCCTCGCGGGTGATGGCGCTGTCGTACGTCTGGTAGTACGAGCCGTTGTTGCCGTCGGCCAGGATGCCGCTGCGCTCCAGCGACCAGGTGATGATGTCCAGCCCAGCAGCCTTGGCGTTGCGGGCGTATTGCGAGGGCAGGATGTTGCCGCTGGTGTCGGCCGTCAGCAGCACCCACAGCGGCGGCGCGACGATGCGGATGCCGGCGGCTCGGTAGGCCCTGAGCTGCTCGGAGGTCGGCACATCGGCCGGCACGGCGGCGTCGTCGAGGTAGACGGCCTGGCGGCCGTAGGCGGGTTCGTTCTTGACCCAGTACAGCACGTCGTTGATGTCGAAGCTCTGCGGCCAGAGGTCACGCGGCGACACGCCTGCGGCCTTGTGCTCGTCGATCATCTTCTGCGCATAGGCGGCCTGGCTGAACCCGTCAAAGGGCATGGCGACGCTGGCCGACTTCAGCTCGGGCGTCATCTTCACGCCCAGCTTCTTGAACAGGGCGATGGCTTCCTTCAGCGTCAGCAGCGTGCCGCTGGTGGGGCCGGCGTAGAGGTCGGTGCGGAAGGTCGCGGTGCCGGCCATGTATTCGGCGACGGTGCGGCCGCGTGGGTTGGACGCGTCCATCTTGCCGCGCAGCGTCTTGAACTCGGCCAGCGTCAGCTCGCTGGTGCGGCATTCGGCGGCGGCCGGCGCGACCAGCGTGCCGGCGGCGTCGAAGGCAGCGGGCGTGAAGGGCTTGACGCACTTGCTCGCCAGCGGCGTGGCGAGGATGTTGGTCGTCGTGTGCAGGTCGTTCTGCGCATGGCGGCAGACGAGTTGCTTGTCCTTGGTGAAGGTCACGTCGCACTCGACGATGCCGGCGCCCATGCGCGCGGCGGCTTCGTAGCTCTCCTTGGTGTGCTCGGGGAACTGCAGCGGCGCGCCGCGGTGGCCGATGGAGAACAGCGTCGGCTTGTAGCCCTCGCGGTTGGCGGCGCAGTGCTGCAGGCGCTTCTTGAGCGGGCTGTCGGCCATCTCCTCGACGAGGAAGAAGGGGCGTGGGCCGAGCTGGACGCTGGCGATGCCGCCGTCGCCGCCGTGGCCGCGGCGGTTGGCGTCGAAGTCATTGGCGCAGGCGGGAAGGCTGGCGGCGCCGAGCACGATCAGTGCAAGGCGGGTGAGGGTGCGGCGCATGGGCTGTCTCCGTGTGTGGGGCAGGCGCACACTAGGCCGGAGCGATGAAGCCGGCGTGACAGCGCGGCGAGGAGTTAGGGGCCCCGCCGCCTCCCGCTCAGTGCGGGTGGCCGTTGTCCGGTTTGCGCGGGAAGGGCGCGAACATCGCGCCGAGCACCGACGGGATGGCCGCGAACATGACGACGATGAAGTAGGTCTTGTAGCCCAGCTGGTCTGCCAGCGGGCCCGAGATCATCTGCGTCGGCACCAGCGTCAGGTTCATGATGGAGTTAGCAAACGCGTAGTGCGTCATGTGGAATCGCCCCGGCGAGATCTGCTGCATCATGTAAAGCATGTTGGCGACGAAGCCGAAGCTGTAGCCGAACTTCTCCAGCGTCACCAGGCTCGCCACAGTCCAGAACGACAGCGCGTGGTCCGGGCCCGCCAGCTGCGACAGGATCACAAAGGCCAGGTGGGGGATGTTCAGGCACAGCGCCATGAACACGAGCGTGCGGCGGTTCAGGCCGTACTTGGCCATGAAGGCGCCGCCGAGCAGGCCGGCTCCAAGGCTCACCACTGTGGAGATGGTGCCGTCGATCAGGCCCTTGTCCTTCAGCGACAGACCCACGCCGCCCATGTCGGGCGAGGCCTGCAGGAACAACGGCCCGAGTTGCAGCAGCAGCCCCTCGGAGCTGCGATAGAGAAAGACAAACATCAGCATGCCCCAGATGCTGTCTTTCTTGAAGAAGTCGATGACTGCTTCGCCGAAGGTGCGGAAGGCCGCCTTCACGCTCACGGGCCGGTCACCGACGCTGCCGGTGGGCAGCACGAACCAGTGATACACCGCCAGCAGCGCGAGGGTTGCCGCCGACATGGCCAGGGCCCAGCTCCAGGCTGCGGTGGTGCTGAAGTGGTGGTCCTCCTTCAGCGAGCCCGCTATCCACACGACGAGGGCCGTGCCGAAGAGCTTGCCGACGTTCCAGAACACGCCCTGTACGCCGATGTATTTGGCCTGGCCCTTCTCGTCGAGTGCGGTGATGTAGATGCCGTCGACGCAGATGTCCTGCGTGGCCGAGCAGAAGGCCAGCACCCAGAGCACGGCGATGGTGATCTGGAAGTAGTTGGGCAGGGGCAGCGCCACGGCGATGCCGCAGAGCAGCACGGCCATGATGACTTCCATCCACAGCACGAAGAACTTCTTCGTCTTGAACATGTCCAGGAAGGCGGCCCACAGCGGCTTGAGCGACCAGGCGATGCCGATGCTGGCGGTGGCCAGCGTGATCTCGCCGTCGGTGTGGCCGAGGTCCTTCAGCATGGTGCCGGTGACCCAGATCACCATCGCGAAGGGGATACCTTCGGAAAGGTAGGACGTGGGAACCCAGGACAAGGGATTCCGGATGGTGGTGGGGCTTGAGCTCATGAGGATGAAATCGGGTGAAACTTTTCTAGGCCCGGAGCTGCTTGGACCACTCGAAGCGCTGTCGCATGGACAACGTTGTCATTTCGAGTGGCCGGAATGCCCCGGTGCGCGATTGAACGAGCGGTGCTAAGGCCGCTGCATCAAGCGTGCGGCGATGCTAGGGGTGAAACCGCACGTACCCTATCCAGGGTTACCTCCCCCATGGACGCGGGCCGGACAGTTGCCCGTCAGCGTGCGGCGTAGGGGCCGGTGCGCAGTGCGTCCGCAATGCCCTTGCGGTTCTGCGCCAGCGCCACCAAGCTGAAGTGGATGTGGCCACTGCCGGGCGCCAAGCGGCGGATGCTGGCGATCTGGCCGACGATCTCGTCCGGCAGCCAGCTCTGCGGCGTGGCGTCGATGCGGCTGGTGAACAAGCCGGGGTGGATGGGCCGGCCCAGCGGGTTCAAGGCGATCCAGGATTGCAGCAGCGGCTCGAAGGCCTGGGCGGCTTGCGCGCGTGGCCAGTAGAGCTGCGGCGCGAGGTAGTCCAGCCAGCCTTCGCGCAGCCAGAGTTCCACGTCGGCATAGAGCTTGTCGTACTGGCTGAAGCCGGTGATGCCGGGCGGGCGCAGGTCGGGCCGGGGCAGGCCGAAGGGACTGATGCCGACGCGTGTGCCGGGGCGCACCTCATGCACGGTGGCGTAGAGCCGCTGCACCAGGCTGTTGACGTTGTAGCGGCGCCAGTCGGCGCGCGCCAGGCTGCCGCCGCTGGCGAGGTATTTCTGCCAGCTGGGGTCGTCGGGGAAGTCCACGTCCGCCTTGGCGGCATCCTGAACCGGGTAGGGGTAGAAGTAGTCGTCGATGTGGATGCCGTCGACGGCGTAGCGCGCCAGCAGGTCGCGCACGACGGCCAGCGTGTGCTCGGCGGCGGCGGGCTCGCCAGGGTCGATCCAGAGCTGGTCGCCATAGCGCTTCACCCAGTCGGGTTGGCTGCGGCTGACGTGATTGGCGGCGGGTGCGGACTTGGCCGTGCTGGAGCGGGCGCGGTAGGGGTTGAGCCAGGCGTGCAGCTCCAGCCCGCGCAGCCGCGCCTCGGCCAGCCAGACGGCCAGCGGGTCGTAGCCGGGGTGCTGGCCCTGGGTGCCGGTGAGGAACTCGCTCCAGGGCTCCAGCGCCGATTCGTAGAGGGCGTCGGCGCTGGGGCGCACCTGCAGGATCAGCGCGTTGAGGCCGACGCTGACGGCCGTGTCGCACAGGCTGCGGATCTCGGCCTGCTGGGCCTCGGCGCTCAGGCCTCTCTTGCTGGGCCAGTCGATGTTGGCGACGGTGGCCACCCAGGCGGCCCGCCATTCGCGCGGTGGCGGGCCGGCGGGCGTGGGGGCCGATGCGGACGGCTGCGGCGTGGGCGTGGTGGCCTCGGCGACGGGCGCCGGATTGGGCACCGGATCAAGCGGCGGCGTCGCGCAGGCCGCGAGCAGCGGCGCGGTGGCCAGGCCCAGCAGGTCGCGGCGCTTCATGGCGTGTCGTCCGTCTTCTTGCCGAATCCGTCGGGGATCTTGATGAGGGCCGCCATCACCACGCTGGGCAGCGTTGCTGCCAGCACCCAGATGAAGAAGGGCACGTAGCCGATCTGGTCTTGCAGCCAGCCGCTCCACATGCCGGGAATCATCATGCCCAGGGCCATGAAGCCGGTGCAGATCGCGTAATGCGCGGTCTTCTTTTCACCGTCGGCGACGTGGATCATGTACATCAGGTAGGCCGTGAAGCCCAGGCCATAACCGAACTGTTCAACGGCGAGCGCACCGCTGATGACGGCCAGGCTGGTCGGGTGCGTCATGGCCAGCAGCAGGAAGGCGACGTTGGGCACATGCATGGCGGCCACCAGCGGCCACAGCGCGCGCTTGAGCCCGATGCGGGAGATGACCCAGCCGCCGCACAGCCCGCCCAGCGTCAGCGCGATGAGGCCCACGGTGCCGTAGGCGATGCCCACTTCCTTGGTCGACAGGCCCAGGCCGCCTTGCTCTGCCGGGTCCAGCAGGAAGGGCGAGGCGAGCTTCAGCAGCTGCGCCTCGGGGAAGCGATAGAGCAGCAGGAAGCCGAGCGTGACCAGGATGCCGGGCTTCTTGAAGAAGCTGGCGAACACGGCGAAGAACTCGGCCACCAGCCCGCGTGCGGCGGCGCGGCCTGGCCCGGCCACATCGGCCGCGGGCTGCGGCAGCACGACCGCATGCCAGGCCGCCAGCGCGATGAACAACCCGGCCAGCAGCCAGAACACGCCGCTCCATGCGGTGACGACCGAGCCCGTGCGCTCGGTCAGCTCACCCGCCAGGTAGACGAGGGCACCCTGGCCGGTGATGTTGGCCAACCGGTAGAAGGTGGAGCGCACGCCCACGAAGGCGGCTTGGCTGTGCTGCGGCAGGGCCAGCATGTAGAAGCCGTCGGCGGCGATGTCGTGCGAGGCCGACGAAAACGCCATCAGCCACAGCACGGCCAGCGAGAGCTGGAAGGCGCGGTCGGTGGGCAGCGTCAACGCCACGCCCGCCAGCGCGGCGCCGACGAAGAACTGCAGCACCGCCACCCACGACCGTTTGGTGCCGAACAGCTCGGCCAGCGGCGACCACAGGGGCTTCAACACCCAGGGCAGGTAGAGCCAGCTGGTGTAGAGGGCAATGTCGGTGTTGGAGATGCCGAGGTTCTTGTAGAGCACCACCGACAGCGACATCACCGTCACATAGGGCAGGCCCTGGGCGAAGTAGAGGCTGGGGATCCAGGCCCAAGGGGACTTGATCATGCAGACAGGGCGCGGCCGACGCTGCCCTCTGCGGCGTCGAGCAGCGCCCGCGCCTCGGCTGCGCCAACGCCGCGCTTGAGCATCACCAGCGCCGTCTTCACATGGTGGTCGCACTGCGCCAGTGCCGCCTGCGCATCCGCCTCGCTCGCGCCGCTGGCGCGCACCGTCAGCGCCACCGCCCGCTTCACCAGCTTCGCGTTGGTGGCCTTCAGGTCCACCATCAGGTTGCCGTAGACCTTGTTCAGCTTGACCATCAGCGCCGACGAGAAGGTGTTCAGCGCGATCTTCTGCGCCGTGCCGGCCTTGAGCCGTGTGCTGCCGGAGATGACCTCGGCGCCGGTGTCCAGGATGACGCCGATCTCGGCCTGCTGGGCCACCGGCGCGCCCGGGTTGTTGGCGATGCCTATGGTCAGCGCGCCGACCGCGCGTGCGGCTTCGATGGCACCCAGCACATAGGGCGTGCCACCGGATGCAGCCAGCAGCAGGGCCACGTCGTTGGGGCCTGGATTCAGCGCGGAAAGGTCGGCGGCGCCTTGCGCACGGTCATCCTCGGCGCCCTCGACGGCGACGAACATCGCGCCCTGGCCGCCGGCAATGATGGCCACGGCGCGCTCGCGCGGCCAGGAGAAAGTGGGGTAGAGCTCCACGCTGTCCAGCACGCCCAGGCGGCCAGAGGTGCCCGCACCTGCGTACAGCAGCCGCCCGCCGGCACGGATGCGCGGCAGGGCCGCGTCCACGGCGGAGGCGAGTTGCGGTGCGGCGGCCTGCACGGCCGCGACGGCGGCGGCCTGGTCGGCGATGAACGCATCCAGCAGGGCCGGGGTGGCGTAGGTGTCCAGGTCGGGATGCCGCGTGCTCGGGGTTTCGGTGTTCAGCATGAGGGAATGGGGCGCCAAGGCCACAGGACTCTAGCTTGGCGCCGGGCCATGACGAATGCCATGCATTGCGGCCGGACCGCCGGGTCATCAGAATCCGGCAGCCGGCTGTAAGGAGCGGGGCGCAACGCCCGACAGACGCTGGCAAGTCGATGCCGGGGCTTTATTGCCGGAGTCGACCTGTGGTGAACCCGATCTGAACCACTTCCTTTTTTTCTGGAGACTCCAAATGAACGCATCCCTCAAGACCGGCCTCGGCATTGCCGCCGCTGCTGCCGCCCTGTTCGCCACCGCCGTGCCCACGACCGCCCTGGCGGCCGAGGGCATGGTCAAGTGTTCCGGCGTGAACAGCTGCAAAGGCACCTCCGACTGCAAGACCGCCAAGAGCGACTGCAAGGGCCACAACAGCTGCAAGGGCCAGGGCTGGGTCAGCAAGAAGACCGCCGACGAGTGCACCAAGGCCGGCGGTAAGGTTGAGAAGTAATCGGCTGAACTAGCCATCCGCGCCGCGCCAGGCACGATCGCCTGGCGCGGCGTTTTCGTCTTCCGCACATGACAAGAATCCAGGGCTTCGGCCTCGGTCTGCGCGTCGAGCACTACGCGGCCTTTGAGGCGGGCGTGGCGGCCGACCAGCGCCCCGACTGGCTGGAGATCATTTCCGAGAACTACCTGGTGCCCGGCGGCCCACCGCTGGCGCACCTGGAGCGCATCCGCGCCGACTACCCGCTGGTCATGCACGGCGTGTCGCTGTCCGTCGCCGGCCCCGCGCCGCTGGACCTCGCCTATCTGCGCGAGCTGAAGGCGCTGGCCGACCGGCTGGAGCCCGGCTGGGTGTCCGACCACCTCTGCTGGAGCGCCGACGCGCATAGCCAGCTGCACGACCTGCTGCCCGTGCCGCTGACGCGCGCCGCGCTCGACCATGTGGCGGCGCGCATCGCCCAGGTTCAGGACGTGCTGGGCCGGCCGCTGGTGCTGGAGAACGTGTCCAGCTATGTGCGCTTTGCGGCCGACGAGATGCCCGAGTGGGACTTCATCGCGCAGCTGCTGGCGAAGACCGGCGCGCGCCTGCTGCTGGACGTCAACAACATCTACGTCTCCAGCCGCAACCACGGCTTCGACCCGCTGGACTACCTCAACGCCATCCCCGCCGAGTGCGTCACCCAGATCCACCTCGCCGGCCATGAGGACCGCGGCGACATCGTCATCGACACGCACGACCACCCTGTGCGGCCCGAGGTCTGGGCGTTGTATGAACACGCGCTGAAGCGCTTCGGCGCCGTGCCCACCATGATCGAGCGCGACGACCACATTCCACCGCTGCCCGAGTTGTTGGCCGAGCTGGCCATCGCTCGCCGCCTGGCGGCCGCGTCATGAGCGTCCTCCAGCAACAGCAGCAACTCGCTGCCGCCATCCGCGATGGTGCCGACGCCGGCAGCCTGCTGGCCGGCGACTTCGCGCTGGGCCTGGACGTCTACCGCCAGGCCTACCGCGCTCGCCTCGTCGCCGCGCTGACCGACAACTACACCGTGCTCGCCCGCGCGTTGGGCGACGAAGCCTTCGACGCGCTGGGCCGCGCCTACCTCGCCGCGCAGCCCAGCCGCCACCCGTCCATCCGCTGGTTCGGCCATGAGCTGGCCGGCTTCATGGCCGAGGCCAGCGACGAGCTCGTGCCGCACGCCAGCCTGGTCGACTTCGCCGCCATGGACTGGGCGCTGCGTGGCGCCTTCGACGCCGCCGAAGCGCCCTTGCTGGACCCGGCCACGCTCGCCGCGCTCAGCCCCGACGACTGGGCCGGCCTGGTGCTGCACCTGCATCCCAGCGCTCAACGCGTGCGCCTGGGCCACGCCATCGAGCCCGCCTGGCGGCTGCTGCGCGAGTGGGAGCCGGAGTCTGGCGAGGATCAGCCCGAGCTGCCGGAACCCGTGCCGCACGAGCATGTGCTGCTCACCTGGCGCCAGGCCGGCGAGACGCGCTGGCGCTCGCTGGAACCGCTGGAGGCCGCGCTCTTGCAAGCCGTCGCTGAAGAAGCGCCCTTCGCGCTGCTGTGCGAACGCGCTGCCGAGGAGCTTGACGATGCCGAGGCCGCCGCACCCGCCGTCATCGGCGCGCTGCAGCGCTGGCTGGCCGACGGCCTGTTGCGCCAGCCCTGAACCCCTCGGCAGGCGCAGGCCGGGCCGCTTGGCTATCCTGCGCCCACCCGATCACCGAGGTTCACCATGTCCCGACTGCTGATGGCCCTGCTTGCGGCCTTTCTGATCCCTAGCGCCCACGCCGCGCTGAACGTCGGCGCGCCGGCGCCCGACTTCACGACCGACGCCGCCGTCGGCGGCCAGCCCTTCAAGTTCCACCTTGCCGAGGCGCTGAAGAAGGGCCCCGTGGTGCTGTACTTCTATCCCAAGGCCTTCACCAGCGGCTGCACGGTCGAGGCCCACCAGTTCGCCGAGGCGACCGACAGGTTCGCGGCCGCGGGCGCCACGGTCATCGGCATGTCCAACGACGACATCGATACGCTGAAGAAGTTCAGCGTCGAGGCCTGCCGCAGCAAGTTCGCCGTCGCGGCGGACGCGGGCGGCAAGGTCATCAAGGACTACGACGTGGCGCTGAAGATGGTGCCCGGCACGATAGCCGACCGCGTGTCCTACCTGATCGGCAAGGATGGCAAGGTCGCCGCCGTGCACGCCAGCATGAACCCCGACGGCCACATCGACGCGATGCTGAAGGCCGCTCAGCAGCTGAAGAAGTGATAGCGCTCGGCGCCGCCGAACTGCTGGCGGCCTATGCCCGGCGCGAGCTGTCGCCTGTAGACGTCATGCAGGCCGTGCTGGAGCATGCATCAGCGCGCGAAGGCGAACTGCATGCGCTGTGCGCCGTCGACGCCGACGCAGCCCTCGCCGCCGCCCGTGCCAGCGAAGCCCGCTGGCGCGCCGGCACCGCGCTGCCGCTGGACGGCGTGCCCGTCACGCTGAAGGAAAACATCGCCGTGCCCGGCGCGGCCTACCGCCTGGGCACGGCCGCCACGCCGGCCGATGCGGTGGCCAGCTTCGAGGCGCCGCCCGCCGCCCGGCTGCGCGAGTCCGGCGCCATCGCCTGGGCGCGCACCACCATGCCCGACTACGGCATGCTCAGCTCGGGCCTGTCCAGCCTCTACGCCGAGCCGGCGCGCAACCCCTGGGATGTGCGCATGACGCCGGGCGGCTCCAGCGCCGGTGCCGCCGCCGCTGCTGCTGCGGGTTACGGCCCGCTGCACCTGGGCACCGACATCGGCGGCTCCATCCGCCTGCCGGCCGGCTGGTGTGGCCTGGTCGGGCTCAAGCCCAGCCATGGCCGCGTGCCTATCAAGCCCGGCTATGCCGGCCGCGTCGCCGGCCCGCTGACGCGCACGGTGGCCGACGCCGCGCTCATGCTTGCCGCCCTCGCGAGGCCGGACGCACGCGACCCGACGCAGTTGCCGCCGGGCCAGGTCGTGCCTCGCCCCATAGAACTGCGCGGCTTACGCATCGGGCTGATGCTCGACCCCGGTTGGGGCGATGTCGTGCAGCCCGAGGTCGAGGCCGCCATTCGTGCCGCCGCGCTCGCCTTCGCGCAGGCCGGCGCCATCGTCGAGCCGCTGGCCGGCTTCACGACGCGCGACATGGCGGACGGCATCGACCGCTTCTGGCGCATGCGCTCCTGGCTGGACATCTCCGTGCTGCCGCCCGAGAGGCTCGTGAAGGTGCTGCCCTATATCCTCGACTGGGTGTCGCCCGCTGCCCGCTACGACGGCTCGGCCGTCTTTCACGGCTACAGCCAGATGCAGGCGCTGCGCGAGGCGGCCAACGCTGCCTGCGAACCGTTCGACTTCGTGCTGTCGCCGGTCAGCCCCATGCCCGCCTACCCGGCCCACCAGGCCAGCCCGCTGCACGACCCGACACGGCCCTTCGAGCACATCGCCTTCACGCTGCCCTTCAACATGAGCGAGCAGCCGGCGCTGTCCATCAATGCGGGCTACACGTCAGCTGGTTTGCCGATCGGCTTGCAGATCATCGGCCGCCGTTTCGACGATGCCGGCGTGCTGGCGCTGGGCGCGCAGTGGGAGCAACTGCGGCCCCAGTCGCGCTCTTGGCCCTTCAAGGCCTAGGTGGAGGCTCTTGCGGCGGCAGGCCGGCGGCCTTGAGGTCGGCGTTGACGAGGGCCCAGGCGGCGTCGAAGTTGTCGGCGCGGCGCACCGGCCGGCTGTTGCGCCAGATGTCCATCAGCGCCGGCAGCCGCTCTATGCCCGGCAGGCCCGCAGGCACGAGGAAGACGGTGGAGATGGCGACGAGCCCGAGATTGGAGAAGCTCTCGATGCTGGCGCGCAGTTCGCCCAGCGCGTTGGCATCCATCGCCAGGCTGCCGCGGATCTCCAGCAGGTCGGCAAAGCGCCGGTCGGCCGGCAGCCGCTTGCCGGCCAGCGCGATGGCGCGCTTGGTGGCGGCCATCAGCTCGGCGTCGAATGGGCCCTCGGCGATGGAGATCATCACGCGGCCCTGCACGCCCACGCTGACACGGCCGAAGCTCGGCTTCAAGGCAGTGCGGCGCGACGGCGGCAGGGTGGGCGAGGGGCTCATGATGTGAGACGATTTTGCACGCTCGATGAAAGGGTCAGGACCATGTTGACTTTGTATGGCACGAAGGGTTCCGGGGTCGCCGCCATTGAGGCCGCGCTGGCCCGCGCCGGCCTCGCTTGCACCGGCGTCGACGCCGCTTCCTGGAACCCCGGCCCGGGCCTGGACGAGCTGTTGCGCGTCAACCCGCTGGGCCAGATCCCGACGCTGCTGCTGGACGATGGCACGGTGTTGACGGAGAGCGCGGCCATCCTCATCCACCTGGGCCTGACGGCCGCGCCCGGGCTGCTGCTGCCGGCGGACGCCAGCGCGCGGGCACGAGCCATCCGGGGCCTGGTCTACATCGCGGCCAACTGCTATGCGGCCATCAGCGTCATCGACTACCCGCAGCGCTGGTGCGAGCCCTGCGACGACGTGATGCAGGCGCAGATCCGCGCCGGCACGCGGGCGCGGCTGCATGAGCATTGGCGGGTGTTTGCCGACCAGTTCGCGAGCGGCTTCGACGCTGCCTCGCCCGGCGCGCTGGAGCTGCTGGCCACGGTCGTGTCCAAGTGGTCGGGCGCGCGGGCACATCTGCAGGCCGAGCGGCCCGCGTTCTACGCGCAGCTGCTGCGCGTGGAGCAGCATCCGGACGTCGCCCCGGTCTTCCAGCGCCACTGGCCCTGAGAGGGGCGCGAACTGCAAGACCGCAGTTTCGGAGAAGCGCTGCGGCGGCGCGGCGGCAACACTGGGCGCTCACTCGATGGAGACCCGATGAACCGCACCCTTGAACACTGGACCCGGCAAAGCCACCGCTGGCTGTCCATCGTCTTTACCGTGACCGTGGCTGCCAACTTCGTGGCCCGGGCGATGGCGCCTGGCGAGCCGCCGCCGTGGATCACCTATTCACCGCTGCCGCCGCTGTTCCTGCAGCTGTTCTCCGGCCTTTACCTGTTCGCGCTGCCGTACTTCCGGACGCGGCCATCAATCTAGGGTGCGCCGGTAGCGCAGCAGCGCCACGCCGGCGGCCACTGCCAGGAAGGCCAGCATCGGCCACACCTCCGGCAGCAGCTCGGCCGCGCCCGAGCCCTTGAGCATGACGCCGCGCACGATGCGCAGGAAGTGCGTCAACGGCAGCACCTCGCCCAGCGTCTGCGCCCAGCCCGGCATGCCGCGGAACGGGAACATGAAGCCCGACAGCAGCATCGACGGCAGAAAGAAGAAGAACGTCAACTGCAGCGCCTGCAACTGGTTCTTCGCCAGCGTCGAGAACGTGAAGCCCACGCCCAGGTTGGCCAGCATGAAGACGCCGATCATCGCCAGCAGCAGCGCCGCGCTGCCCACCATCGGCACCTTGAACAGCAGGAAGGCCGCGCCGAGGATGACGCCCAGCTGCACGTAGCCGAGCACGACGTAAGGCAGGATCTTGCCGGCCATGACCTCGATAGGCCGCACCGGCGTGGCCAGCAGGTTCTCCATGGTGCCGCGCTCGCGTTCGCGCGTCATCGCGAGTGCCGTCAGCATCACCATCGTCATCGTCAGGATGGTGCCGACAAGACCCGGCACGATGTTGTAGCGCGACAAGCCCTCGGGGTTGTAGCGGCGCTGGATGCGCACCTCGAAGGGCAGCGGCTGCGGCGCGTGCGCGGCCAGCGCGCCGCGCAGGTCGCGGGTCAGCGCGGTCTGGCCCAGCTGGCTCAGCGCGGCGATGGCGTTGCCACCGGCCGAGGGGTCGGTCGCGTCGGCGGCGATGAGCACGGCCGGCTTCTCGCCGCGCACGACGCGGGCGCCGAAGTCGGCCGGCACGACGACGAGGAACTGGATGTCGCCGCTTTGCAGCAGCGCGTCGCCGCGCGTTTCGCTCATTGGCACATCCAGGCCGCTCTCGACGACATGGAAGTAGCCGCTGGTCTGCAGCGCCGCGACCAGGCTGCGCGCCATCGGACTGGTGTCCTGCGCCACGATGGCTGTGGGCAGCCCTTTGGGGTCGGTGTTGATCGCGTAGCCGAACAGCACCAGCTGCATGATGGGCACGCCCACCGCCATCGCAAACGTCAGGCGGTCGCGCAGCATCTGCTGCACCTCCTTCAGCGCGATGGCGAATGTGCGGGCCAGGGCTTGCATCAGCGTCAGGCCTCGGCGAAGTTGTCGGTGGCTTGGTCGACGAGCTTGACGAAGGCGTCTTCCAGATCCTTCGCGGCGGCTTCCTTGACGATGGCCGCTGCCGAGCCGCGCGCCAGCACGCGGCCGTAGGCGATATAGACCAGCTCGTCGCAGCGCTCGGCCTCGTCCATGTAGTGGGTGGAGACGAGCACGGTGATGCCCTCCTGCGCGAGCTGGTGGATCTGGTCCCAGAACTCGCGCCGCGCCTTGGGGTCGACGCCAGCCGTGGGYTCGTCCAGCAGCAGCAGGCGCGGCTGGTGCAGCAGGCAGGCGGCCAGGGCCAGGCGCTGCTTCCAGCCGCCCGACAAGGCGCCGGCCAGCTGCTTCTCGCGCGTCTTCAAGCCCAGCCGCTCCAGCGCGCCGTCCACGGCCGCGCGCCGGTTCGGCATGGAGAACAGCCGCGCGATGAAGTCCAGGTTCTCGCGGATGGACAGGTCTTCGTAGAGGCCGAACTTCTGCGTCATATAGCCCACCTGGCGCTTGACCTCGGTGGCCTGGCGGCGGAAGTCCAGCCCCAGCACCTGACCCTCGCCGGCATCGGGCGTGAGCAGGCCGCAGAGCATGCGCAGCGACGTCGTCTTGCCACTGCCGTTGGGGCCCAGGAAGCCGACGATGCGGCCGCTGGCGACCTGCATGTCGACGCCGTCGACGACCTTGCGGCCGCTGTAGGACTTGCTCAGCCCTCGTACATCGATGGCGAGATCGCTCATGGCGTCACATCGAGCGGCTGCCCGGGATGCAGCCGCTCCGCGTCCTCGGCCTTCACCGGCCGCGCCTCGACGAGGAAGACCAGCTTGTCGCGCTGCTGGTTGGAGTAGATGACCGGCGGCGTGTACTCCGGCCCGGCAGCGATGAAGCTGATGCGCGCCGGGATGGCCGCACCGCAGCCGTCGCAGCGCAGGTTGACGGCCGCGTCCAGCTTGAGTCCGCCCACCGCCGACTGCGGCACGTAGAAGCGCGCCTTGCGGTTGGCCGGCGGCAGCAGGGCCAGCACCGGCTGGCCGGCGGCCACCCATTCGCCGGGGCGCATGAACACGTCCTGCACGCGGGCCGGCATGGGCGCGCTCTGGCGCTTTTGCTCGACGCGCCAGGCCGTCTGCGCGCGGCCGCTCTGCGCGGCGTCGGCCAGCGCGCGGGCGGCGGTGCGGGCGTCGTCGCGGGCGGGCAGGCGGGCGACC
>NZ_JBGCUM010000052.1:0-36164 GCF_054177665.1 Roseateles sp. P5_E8
CCCGCTCGACCCCGACCGCTTCTGGCAGGTGCACCGCTCCACCATCATCAACCTCGACCACCTGGCCGGCACGCGCCGCGACGAGCAGAGCCGGCTGTTCGTGCGCATTCGCGGCAAGGGCAACGAATTGCCGGTCAGCCGCGCCTATGTCCACCTGTTCAAGGCGATGTAGGTTGCAGCGCTAGAGTCGGGGGGCAACGAGAGCCCCAACGATGATGTTGCGCCGCCACCTGCTGCTGCTGTCCGTCACAGCATTGACGCCCCCGACCGCCCTGGCTCAGCACGCCAACGAGGTGGCCGAGCGCGCGGCRCAGCTGGAATGGGTGGCCGGCGACCTGCCGCCATTTGCCTGGCGCTCACCCGCCGGCCCGCGTGGCTATGCCCATGACCTGGTCCTGCTGATGGCCCAGCAGATCGGTCGGTCCACGCAGGTGAGCTACTACCCCTGGGCGCGCGCTGTGCAACTGGTCGAGCGCAGCGACCGCGTCGGCATCTTCCCGCTGGCCCGCACGCCTGACCGCGAGCAGCGCTTCCAGTGGCTGGTGCCATTGATGACGGTGCGCTATGTGCTGATCACGCCCGCCACTGACAAGCGCTTGAGCCTGGACCAGTTGCGGCCCCTGCGGGTGGGCATCCTGCGCGGGTCGCCCATCGTGCGCAACCTGCAGGCAGAGCAGTTCAAGACCATCGTCGAAGGCAAGGACTACCGGGACCTGCTGCGCCTGCTCGTCGCGGGCGCCCTGGATGTCGTCTATGCCGGGGCGCCAATGATCGAGGCGGCCATGAGCGAGTACGGCTACGGGCGCCAACAGTTCACGACCCAGCAGGTGCTCGGCGGCGCCACGCTCTACATCGCCGCGTCACTCGGGCTGGCACCCGAGGAAGCCCAGCTCTGGCAGAAGGCCTATCAGCACCTGGAGGACGACGGCAGCGTCGCCCGCCTGCGCCGCCGCTACTTCCCCACCGACAAGCACTGACATCGCGTGGCAGCATGCCGCGCCTGGGTGTCCGAAAACGGCCAGCCGCAGCGAAGGCCGGCGCCTAGACTGGCTGCATGCTGTCAGAAACCCTCCCGCCAGACGCCGCCTACGCTGCCCTGCAAGCGCATGACGCGCGCTTCGACGGGCGGCTCTACGTGGGTGTCACGTCCACCGGCATCTACTGCCGCCCGGTTTGCCGCGTGCGGCTTCCCAAGCGCGAGAACTGCCGCTTTTTCTCGACGGCCGCCCAGGCCGAGGCGGAGCGCTTTCGCCCCTGCATGAAGTGCCGGCCCGAACTGGCACCGCGCGCGCTGCCGTGGACGACGATGGACGCCTCGCGCACGCTGGCCCAGCAGGCCGCCGCGTGGCTGGATGCCTGTGACGACGCCGAGGCCAGCGTCGAGGACCTGGCCAAACACCTCGGCATCACGAGCCGGCACCTGCGCCGCATCTTCCAGACCGAGCACGGCGTGTCGCCGCTGCAATACCTGCAGACGCGCCGCCTGCTGCTGGCCAAGGCGCTGCTGACCGACAGCACGCTGCCCGTCCAGGAGGTCGCCTACGCGGCCGGCTTTGCGAGCTTGCGCCGCTTCAACGCAGCCTTCATCGAGCATTACCGGCTGCAGCCCACCGCCCTCCGTCGTGAAGGCGGCAGCAACACACCCGTTTCGCGGCTGCGGCTGAGCTATCGCGAGCCGTATGACGTCGCCGGCGTCCTCGCCTTCCTCGCACCGCGCGCCGTTGCCGGCGTCGAGAAAGTGGAGGAGGGCGCCGTCACCCGCTCGCTGGCCCTGACGCATGCCGGCCAGCGCCATGCCGGCTGGCTGCGCGTGCGCTTCGACAAGGCCGGCGAGATTGGCGTCGAGCTGTCGCCCACGCTGTGGCCGGCGGTGGGCTCGCTGCTGCCGCTGCTGCGCCGCTGGCTGGACCTGGACGCCGACCCCCTGGCGATCGCCGCCGCCCTGGGCGAGGGCGGCGTGCCGGGCCAGCGCCTGCCGGGCTGCCTGGATCGCTTCGAGCTGACGGTGCGCGCGGTGCTGGGCCAGCAGGTCACGGTGGCCGCCGCGCGGACGCTGGCGGGCCGCTTCGTCGAGCGCTTTGGCGAGGCGCTGCCGGACGCCCCCGAGGGCTGCCAGCGTCTTTTCCCCACGCCCGAACGCATCGCCGCCGCAACCCGCGACGACATCGCCTCGCTGGGCATCATCGGCCGCCGTGCCGACGGCCTCATCGCGCTGGCAACAGCGTGGCCGACGCTGGCCTTTGCGCGCCGCGAGGGCAGCGCAGAAGCGGCCGCCGAGGAACTGACGCAGATCCCCGGCATCGGCCCCTGGACGGCCGGCTACATGCTGATGCGCGGCTGGAGCTGGCCCGATGCCTTCCCACCCGGCGATGTCGTGCTGCGCAAGGCCCTCAGTGGCCCGGGCCCGTTGCTTTCGTCCAAGGCGTATCTGGCAGCGGCGGAGCAATATCGCCCGTTTCGCAGCTACGCCGTCCTGCATCTCTGGAGACATTCATGAGCAGTAGCCATCACATCCTGCAGCGCCGCATCGCGACGCCCCTCGGCCCGCTGACCGCCGCACGCAGCGCCGCCGGCCTGTCGGGCCTGTGGTTCGACGGGCAGAAGCACCACCCCGGCGAACTGGGCGTGCCTGAGGACGACGGCAGCGATGCCGTGCTGTCGGCCACTGCCGCAGCCCYGACGGCCTATTTCAACGGCAAGCCCTTCGAGCTGCCGCCGCTGGACCCGGCGGGCACGGCCTTCCAGCGCGAGGTCTGGCAGGCCTTGCTGGCCATCGCGCCCGGCCAGCCGTCGACCTACGGCGCGCTCGCCGGGCGGCTGGGCCGGGCCAGCGCTGCCCGCGCGCTGGGCGCCGCCGTGGGCCGCAACCCGATCTCGGTGCTGGTGCCCTGCCATCGCGTCGTCGGCGCTGATGGCTCGCTGACCGGCTATGCCGGCGGCCTCGACCGCAAGAAAGCCTTGCTGACGCTGGAAGGCGCCGCCGCATGAAGGCTTTCGACATTGGCGAGCTGGTGCTGCTGGCGGCGCTCTGGGGCGCGTCCTTCCTGTTCATGCGCCTGGGCGCCCACGAGTTCGGTCCCATCGCGCTGGCCGCCATGCGCGTGGGCCTGGCCAGCGCCCTGCTGATCCCGCTGCTGGCCGCGCGCGGGCAACTGGCCGAGCTGCGCACGCACTGGAAGGGCCTGCTGCTCGTCGGCGCGCTGAACAGTGCCATCCCCTTCGTGCTCTTCACCTTCGCGGCCCTGTCCATCACGGCCGGGCTTTCCAGCATCGTCAACGCGACCACACCGTTATGGACGGCCGTGGTCGCCTTCGTCTGGCTGCGCCAGGGGCTGACCCGGCTGCGCGTGCTGGGCCTGGTCATCGGTTTTGCCGGCGTGGCCTTCCTGGCTTGGGACAAGGCCAGCTTCAAGCCGGGCGCGGACCACAGCGGTTTCTGGGCCGTGCTGGCCTGCCTGGGCGCCACGCTTTGCTACGGGTTGGCCGCCAACGCGACGAAGCGCTTTCTGAGCGGCGCCGCGCCCTTGGTCGTTGCCACCGGCAGCCAGTTCGCCGCCGCGTTGATGCTGGCGCTGCCCGCCGCCTGGCTCTGGCCGGCGGTCCCGCCGGGTGCGGTGGCCTGGGGCGCCGTGCTGGCGCTGGCGGCGCTGTGCACGGCCCTGGCCTACATCCTCTACTTCCGCCTGATGAGCCGTGTCGGGCCGACCAATGCGGTGTCGGTGACTTTCCTGATCCCGCTGTTCGCCATCGTGTGGGGCGCGCTCTTCCTGGGCGAGGCCGTCACGGCGCAGATGGTGGCCGGCGGCGCCATCGTGCTGGTGGGCATTGCGCTGGCGCTCGGGCTGGTGGGCGGCAAGCCGCGCTGACTCCAGGTGCCGAGTCATGGTAGCGTGCGGTCATAACGACTGGTAGCGCTACCTTTGATGCGCATGGAGACTGCATGACAAGCCCGTTCCTTTCCCCTAGCCTGCGCCGCTGGGCCGCTGCTCTTGGCCTGCTGGTGGCCCAACTGCTTGGCGCCGCTGCGGTTGCGCAACCTTCCGGCGGCCCCTATGGCCCCATCCCGCAGCGCTACGCCGTGCCCAAGGCGGCTCACGTCTACTTCGTCGCGCCTGACGGCAAGGCCGAGGCCTCCGGCGCGTCCGTCAACGAGGCCACGTCCATCGAAGCGGCGATAGCCCGCGTCGTCACCGGCGACGCCATCGTCATGCGTGGCGGCACCTACCGCACCGGTGGCCTGCAGCTCAACCAGGGCATCACCATCCAGCCCTACCTGGACGAGATGCCGGTGCTCAAGGGCACGCGCGTGGCCACCGAGTGGGAGAGCCTGCCCAACAACGTCTGGCGCACCAAGTGGGCGACGCTCTTCCCCGCGCAGCCGATGGGCTGGTGGCGGCCCGAGCGCGAAGGCGCGCTGACGCCGCTGCACCGCTTCAACAACGACATGATCTTCATCGACGGCGAGGCGCTGCAGTCCGCCGGCTGGCCGGGCGAGATGGGCAGCAAGGGCTACTACATCGATTACGCCAAGGGCCATGTCTACATCGGCGTGAACCCGGCCGGAAAGCTGATCGAGATCACCGCCCATGACATCGCGCTGCACCGCCCTTCGCGGCCAGTGCATGGCAAGGCCTCCGACCGCAAGGGCCCGACGCTGCGCGGCATCACCTTCACGCAATACGCCTACCGCGCCATCGACATCGAGGGCAAGAAGCCGTCCACGCTGGTGTCGGAAGAACCGACCGACGACCCGGTCGGCCCATCGCCGGAATCCGAACACGGCAAGGAGGTCGTTGGCACGCTGCTGGAGAACGTCACCATCACGCACTGCTCGCGCGTGGCCGGCTACTTCCGCGGCGACAAGCTCGTCATCCGCAACTCGCTCATCAGCGACACCAGCACCGAAGGCATCTACGTCATCGGTTCGTCGGACGTGCTGCTGGAGCGCAACATCATCCGGCGCAACAACGTCGAGCGGCTGACCGGCTACTTCCCATCGGCGGTGAAGATCTTCAACCAGTCGCACCGCGTCGTCGTGCGCGACAACCTTGTCGTCGAGCAGCCGTATTCCAACGGCGTCTGGTGGGACGTCGGCAACCACGACGGTGTCTTCGTCAACAACCATGTCGAAGGCACGATGGCCGGCGTCTTCTTCGAGATTTCCAAGGGCCTGACGGTGGCCGGCAATGTGTTCGTCAACAACCAGCAGGGCGCCCGCATCCTCAACAGCGCAGGTGCCAAGATTCATCACAACACCTTCGTCAACTCGCCGGTGCTGATCGACCGTACCGAGCGCAGCGCCCAGGGCGACCACTTCGGCTGGCATCCGCAGACCGGGCCGGACGTGAACGAGCGCGTGGGCCATGTCTTCGAGGGCAATCTGCTGGTGGCCGATGCCGGCGTCAAGGGCCCGCTGCTGCGCTTCGAGCAGGCACAGGTCACCTGCGGCAAGGTCACGCAGGCCATGACGACGCGTGTCGATGGCAATGTCTACGTGCGCTCCGGCAGCGGCCAGCCGCTGGTGAGTTGGGCGCCAATTGCAGGGCCAGCGGGCACACCCTGCCAGACGACGTTCGCCAACCTCGACGACTTCCGCCAGGCCGTGCCGGGCGTGGAGGCCAAGGGCAGGGCGCTGCTGGCCTACGAAGGCGCCGTGTTCAGCAGCCCGGAGCTGCGCCGCTTCGAACTGGCGCGGGTGCCGGAGGGCGTGCAGCCGCTGCCGGTGGCGCCTGAGGTGCGCAAGCTGCTGGGCTGGGAAGCCACCCATCTGCCGGGCGCGCTGCCGGCGTCGCGCTGAGACCGTTTTCAGGAGCTGCCATGCACTTCAAGCGCATTGCCCATGTCTGCCTGCATGTGAGCGACCTGCCGCGCTCGCTGGCGTTCTACAAGAGGCTGGGCTTCACCGAGGTCTTCCACTTCACCCGCAAGGGCAGGGACTTCGGCCGCTACCTGCAGATCGCCGACGCCTGCTACCTGGAGCTGTTCGAGGAGCCCGAGCGCGGCCCCGTGGTGAACAACGGCATCGTCCACTTCTGCCTGGAAACCGAAGACTTGGCGGGCCTGATGGCCTACCTCGATGCGCAAGGCGTGGCCTACACGCCGGCAAAGCTGGGCGGCGACTTCACCTGGCAGATCTGGCTGGAGGACCCCGACGGCAACAAGTTCGAAGTCCATTGCTACACCGACAAGAGCATGCAGGTGCATGGTGGCACGATGGAGGCGGACTGGTGATGAAAGGCGCGACGCTGGCCGTGTGCGCGGCACTGGCCTGCGATGCGGTGTACGCCGCGTCGCCGCGCCCTGAGGACGCGGCGACGGGCTGCGTGTCGACACCCATCGCGGCCTACGGCGAACTGCCGGCCGTCGCAGCGTTGCCCGACCCTTTCCTGAGTCGCAGTGGCGCGGCGTTGACGCGCAAGGTCGACTGGCCCTGCCGGCGCAGGGAGGTCAGCCGGCAATTGCAGGCCTACGAACTGGGCGAGAAGCCCGCACCCGTCGCCGGCAGCGTCAGCTCCAGCAGCGACGGCGCTTCGCTGACCGTCACCGTGAAGGACGCCGGGCGCGGCATCAGCTTCGTGGCCAGCGTGCAGTGGCCCAGCACGGGCACGCCGCCTTACCCGGCGCTGATCGGCATCGGCCGGTCATCGCTGAACAACGCCGAGCTGCTGCAGCGCGGTGTGGCCCTCATCAACTTCCCCAACGACGACATCGCCCAGCAGGCGGGCGGCACCTCGCGCAACCTGGGCAAGTTCTTCACGCTGCACCCGCAGAGCGAAGGCGCGGGCGCGCTGGTGGGCTGGGCCTGGGGCGTGAGCCGCCTGATCGACGCGATTGCACTCGGTGGCCTGCCGGGCATTGACGCCGGCCGCCTGGGCGTGACCGGCTGCTCCCGCAACGGCAAGGGCGCGCTGATGGCAGGCGCGCTGGACGAGCGCCTTGCGCTGACCATCGTGCAGGAGAGCGGCTCGGGCGGCACGGCGGCCTGGCGCGTCTCGGATGCCCAGAAGGCCGCCGGCCAGAACGTGCAGACCCTGGGCCAGATCGTCCAGGAGAACGTCTGGTTCCGAAGCAGCTTCGGGCAGTTCGGCGCCAGCGCTGCGCGCCTGCCCTACGACCACCATCAGGTGCTGGGCCTGGTGGCGCCGCGTGGCCTGCTGGTCATCGAGAACACGTCCATGGAGTGGCTGGGCAACCAGAGCACCTACACCGCCGCGCTGGCCGCCCGCGAGATCTGGACCGCGCTGGGCGCCACCGACAGCATGGGCGTCTCGCAGGTCGGTGGGCACAACCACTGCGTGCTGCCGGCCGCGCAGGCCGTGGAGGTGAATGCCTTCGTCGACCGCTTTCTCAAGGGCCAGACCGGCGTCGACACCAACGTCGTGCACACAGACGGCAGCTTCCCCGTCGAGCGCAGCCGCTGGATGCCCTGGAAGACGCCCGCGCTGGACTGAGCTTGCCGGGTTCGCGCCAAGGCTGGTCGATTGCTTCTGGCGTAGCCGTTCAGCTCACGCGGAAGGTCGCCACAGCACTCGCCAGCGCGGCGGCCTGTTCGCGCATGCTGGCGGCGGCGGCGGCCGACTCTTCTACGAGGGCGGCGTTCTGCTGCGTCATCTGGTCCAGCTGAACCACGGCCTGGTTGACCTTGCCGATGCCACCAGACTGTGCGTTCGCCGAGGCGCTGATCTCACCAATGATGTCGGTCACTCGCTGCACGCCGTTGACGATTTCCTTCATCRCCTCGCCGGTGCCTTGCACCAGCCTCGAGCCGCTCTCGACCTTCTCGCCGGAGGCGACGATGAGGGTCTTGATCTCGCGTGCAGCCTGCGCCGAACGCTGGGCCAAGGTGCGCACTTCGGCTGYCACCACGGCAAAACCGCGACCTTGTTCGCCGGCGCGCGCGGCTTCCACTGCGGCGTTCAGCGCCAGGATGTTGGTCTGGAAGGCGATGCTGTCGATCACGCCAATGATCTCGCCGATCTTTCGCGAGGAGGTGTTGATCTCTTCCATGCTCGTCATGACCTTGGCGACGATGCCACCGCCCCGATGCGCGGCTTCGGCCGCTGCACCGGCCATCTGGGTGGCTTGCTGGGCCGACTCGGCACTGTGGCGCACGCTTTCCGTCAGGGTGTCCATCGACGAAGCGGTTTCTTGCAGGCTTGACGCGGTCGCTTCGGTGCGCACGCTCAGGTCCTGGTTGCCGGAGGCGATCTCGCTCGACGCCGTGGCGATCGAATCGGTCGCCTGGCGGATCTGGCCGATAGTCTCGCGCAGCTTGCCGGCCATCTCGGCCAACGCGGCGTTCAGCGAATGATCGTCCCCGGCCGTCACGGCGACATGCACCTGCAGATTGCCGTCGGCGATGTGGCGCATCGTCTCGTGCAGCGCCGTGGGCTCGTCGCCCAGATCCCGCCACACCGAGTTGATGACCGCCCTCGATGCGAAGCCCAGCACCGCCAGCACTGCCAGCCCGGTGGCCAGGTTGACCCACAGCGCCTTCTGCACACCGCGGTCGGCTTCGGCCTGGCGGTCCAGCGTGGCCTGCAGCGCTTCGTCGCTGCGCTGTTTCAGGACCTCGGTCAGCTTGACCTGGGAAGCCTGCATGCGCTTGACCTGGTCGCCCACCTCGCCCTTGCCGAGCATCGCGCGCGTGGCGCCCAGTGCTGCGGACTGGTAGGGATCGAAGGCCGACTGGACCTCGCGAGCGAGATCGGCCTTGCCCTCGATCTTCGCCATCGAGGCCAGCACTTCGCTGGTCTTGGCGACGACGGCCTGCACCTCGGTCAGCTTGTCGATGTCCCCTTCGGCAGCAGCGGACTGCAGCGTCAGGCGGAACTGCTCGACACCTCGATCCACGCGTTGCATGTGGTCGAGCACCGGGTTGTCGACGACGCGCAGTTGATGCAGCGACGCCGAGGTGCGAGCCCCGACGACATAGCTGATCGCCATGCCGACGACGAACACCGCTGCCGCAACCAGCGGCAGCATCCAGATCTTGCTTCGAAACTTCATGTGCGAACCTTCAACCGGGAAATGCGCGTCGGCAGGTCAGTCCAGCGACACGGCAGCTTTCACCGTGGCGTCGACTGCGGACTTTTCGATGTAGCCAACGCTTTTGGGGTTGGCCGCGACGGCCTTCTTGACCGCCGCCGAATCGGCGAACTGCTTGGGCGCTTCGCCCTTGCCGCTGAAGACGATGCGCGACCAGGTCGACTTGACCTGCGCCACGTCGCGGCCGGTGGCCTTCTTGTAGAACTCGGCGTAGACCGGCGAGGACTCGTTTTGGTCGATGGGCGTGAAGGTTTCGCTCTTGCCGAGGAAGATCTGAGCGACCTGGTCCTTGGTCAGTGCGCCGGCGCTGGGGTGGGTGATGACGACCAGATCGGCCGCCTGCACCGTGGCGCATGCCAGCAGCGCCATAGGGAAAAGAATGCTTGCTTTCATGGCGGTTCCCGGTGATCAGAAGACGAAGTCGGCGGCCACGGTCACGAGATTGACCTTGGCATTCACCGGGAACGTCGGCTGCACGTTGGCGAAGCGGCCGTTGGATCCATTCTTGACGCTCACGCGCTCGACCTGCAGCTTCAATGCCACGTTGCGCACCACGTCCCAGCGTACGCCGGCCGACAGCGAATCCTGCGAGCCGTTGAACTGTTTCAGCGTGGCGTTGATGCCCGCGTTGATGCCTGCGGCACCCGTGGCCAACGGCGTGCCGTCGGCCGCAGTGATGCCGGCCTCAGCATCAATGTGAGCCTTGGTGCTGGCGACCGTGACGTACGGCGTCCAGCTGCCGATGCGATAGCCGCCGGTGACATACCAGGAGGTGCTGTCCGACAGGAAGCCGTCGCCCTTGAAGGCCACCAGCTCGCTCATGACGAACCACTCGCCCGGGTCGTAGTTGAGGCCCACCACCACCGCCGACAGCTTCATGCTGTCGAGCCGGTATTTTTCGACCAGCGCGAGCGCTTGCGCGGCCGAGTTCTGGAAGGCCGGAACCGGCACCGCGCCGGCACCGGCGGCGAACTGCGTCATGCCAGCGAACAGCGGCGCCAGGCTGCCAATTTGCAGGTCCAGGTTGACGTTGGTGTAGCCGGCGCGCACCAGCAGCGAGCCGATCTCGATGGAGTCGTTGAACCCCCAGGTCGGCTTCGACTTGGCCTTGCCGGTGGGCAGCTTGCTGCTGCCGTTGCCGTAGAAGACCTGAAACGTGTTGTTGGCCTCGCCGAAGCTCTGGCGCCAGGTGGCGTCGACGCCGTCATTGCTCGTGACCGCCAGCACGCTGTAGACCTCGCCAGGCGCATGCGCCCAGGGGCTGGCGTAGCCGACGAAGCGCGACTCGGACAGCAGATAGGACGGCAGCGCAATGCGGCCAGCGCGGAAGCTGAGCGACTCGTTGAACTGGTACTTGACGTTGGCCCACTCCAGCAGCGGCCGGAACGAGTTGTCGGCCTGGTGCTGGGAGATCACCTGCACGACGGCCGAGACCTTGTCGCCCAGCTTGGCGCTCACCTGTGCGCCGAGCTTGGTCTCGGTGCCGAAATCGGTGCTGCGCGTCAAGCCCGCACCGTTGGGCTGGAAGCGCGTCGCGACGTAATCGGCGCTGCGTTCGCTGGAGTGCACGCCGGCCAGCGTGCCGAAGCCGCTGAACTTGAAGTCGATGCCTTCGGCATGGCTGGTGGATGTCGCCATCGCCGCGAGAGCGGCAAGCGCGACGGCAGTAAGTTTCAAAGTCATGTGTTTCCTTGCGGTGTAAGTTGCACAAGCCCCAAGGGTCCGGCCACGACAGTAGCCCGGACTCGCTCCATCCAAAGCGACTGGCGAACCCACATGAAATCGGCCGATTTCAGGTGGGCGTTAGCAGGCTCGCGTGGCGGACCRAAGACAGATGCGCGGGGGGAGTGGGGCGTCGTCGCGATCGCGGAGTGCCTTGGGCGGCGCGAGTGCGACTGGGCGGATTGCGGGGCTTCGCCCGCCGTGAAAGTGATTGAATGATCGGCCTCGCATCGCCTGACCGCAAGACGATTGCGTCACGCTTATGCTGGTAATCACCAATCCGTTGCGCGCCTGCTAACTGCGCGAAACGTGGAAAACCAGGATGCCAAAAGTCAAGGCAATCCGTCACGAAGCAAGGCTTCGCGAAGGCATTCGGCAGCTGGGGCCGGCTGATCGAGCCGACGAGATGCTTCGCGCCCGACCCGCCGCCATCAAAGTCTATTTCGGCCGCGGCTCCGCCGTCCCGTCCAGGCGGATCACCCGGCGCGACCGGTTCGCCGTGTCGTCCAGCGATTCGCTGACCAGCCGGTTGTGCTGCTCCCAGTCCTCCGCCGTGCGGATGATGCTGGGCTTGATCAGCACCACCAGCTCACGCTTGCGGCCGTTGTTGGCGCGGTTGCCAAACAGCAGCGACGTGATGGGGTTGCCGTCGGCGCCCGGCACGCCCGAGCCGCGGCGCGTGGCTTCCATCTGCATCAGGCCGCCAATGGCGACGATGTGGCCGTCGGGGATGCGCACCACCGTGTCGGTCTCGTTGACGCTGGCGCTGGCCAGCGGCAGGCGGAAGTTGCCCACCGAGCCCAGGTCGACCTGCTTGACCTTCTCGGTCACGTTGGACACCGAGGGGTGGATGTGCAACGTGACCATGTCCGCGTCGATCTGCGGCGTCACGTCCAGCGCGATGCCGCTGAAGAAAGGCGTCAGCGTCAGCGTCGGGATCTGGTTGGTCGTGCCGTTGGTGCCGGTGTTGCTGCTGTTGCTGCCGCTGTTGCTGCCGCTGATGCCGGTGATGAAGTAGTCGTCGGTGCCGACCTTGAGCACGGCCTTCTGGTTGTTCAGCGTGGCGATGCGCGGGCTGGAAAGGATCTGCGTGTCGCCGTGGCTCTCGATGAAGCTCAGCAGCGCCTGGAAACCGCCGCGCGCCAGCGCCAGGCCGAAGGTGCCGCCGCCGGCGGAGGGCAGGGGGATGAGGTCGGGCCAGCTCGGGCTTTGCGTGCCGGTGGACAGCGTCGGCAGGCCGCGCGCGTTGCTGACGAGCGGGTTGATGATGCTGTTGACGCCGGTCGGCGTGGAGGGGTTGACGCTGGTCTGGCCGATGGCGCCGCGGTCGCCGATGCGCGACCAGTCGATGCCGCTCTGGTAGCCCTCGCGCAGTTCCACCTCGACGATCTTGGCCTCCAGCATGACCTGGCGCTCCACGGCCACACGCGTGGCCTTGAGCCAGGTCTCGACGTGGCGCAACTCCTCCGGCATGGCGCGCACGGCGATGGTGCCGGTCTGCGGGCTGGTGATGACGGTGCGGCCCTCGCCGCCGCCCACCAGCGCCTTCAGCGCCGTGGCCGTCTCGCCCCAGAAGTCGCTGGCGACCTTGGTGCTGAGCTGGCTGCTCTCCTGCTGCTGCGAGGTGCTGGCGCTGCCACCGGACGCGTTGCCGCTGGTGCTGCCATTACCTTGGCTGCTGGCCGGCGCGGCACCGGAGCTGACGCGCACCTCGCTGCGGCCACTGCGCTGCAGGGCCAGCGCGTTGAGGGTGAAGACGCGTGTCTGCAGCGTGGGCGGGAAGACGGTGATGCGGCGGCCGTCGATGCTGTAGTCGAAACCGTAGACGTCGCGGATGGCGTCCAGCGATTCGCGCAGCGTGACGCCCTTGAGCGTGACCGACAACTGGCCCGACACGGCCGGGTGCACCAGCATGCTGTAGCGCGTGTCGGTCACCAGGGACAGGAAGACGTCGCGCGCGGGTGCGCCGTTGACGATCAGGTCGAAGCGCGGCTCGGGCGGCAGGGCGGGCGGTGGCGGCGGCACGGGAACCGCTTGCACTTCGGGAGCCGAGGCGACTGGTGCCGGTGCTGCGCTGCGCTGGGCCTGCAGCTCGTCACGCAGCGACTGGCTGGGTTGGGCCACGCGCAGAGGCTTGTCGGCACAGCCTGCAAGCAAGGCCATGGCCGCGCTCAACAGCAGAAGACGAGGGGCGGGGGCCTTCATGGCTGCTTCTCCTTGGATTTCTTGGGCGCCGGCTTGAGCGATGCCGGTGCGGGGGGCGGCCGCTTCTCGACGCCGCCGTACAGCGGTTCACGGCGAACCTGGCCGGCCTCGCGCAGCCACACGGCCTGCTCGGTGATGCGCTCGATGCGGGCGCCGTCGAGCAGCTCGCCCACGGCAAAGCGCCGGCCGCGCTGCACGACATAGCCTCGGCCGTTGGCGAACACGACCTGGCGGATGCCGGCGCGTGCGGGCTCGGCGCCGGAGGCGGGCGAGGACGCAGCATCGGCGGCGGCGATGGCATTGCGCAGCGTGGCGGGCAAGGCCGTGGGGTCACGGCTTGCGTCCTGGGCCTGAGCGAGGCTCGAGAGTGCGGCCAGCAGCAGTGCGATCCATCTCATGGCTGCACCTTCAGCAGGAAGAGCTGTGCGCGCAGCCGCGGCGGCTCGTTGTTGCCCGAGGCGCTCAGCTGCATGTCGCCCCAGCGCAGCCCGGGCAGTTCGCGCTCCAGCGCCTGCAGATAGCGCTGGATGTCGCCATAGCGGCCCAGCACCTGCAGCTCGACACCCTGCCAGCTCATGCCCGGCATCTGGGGCAGTGTGGCCGGGCGGGCCGCCGGCGCCGAGGCGGCAACGGCGGGCATCGCGGGCAGGGCCACGGGCATGTCGCCCAGCAGCGCCAGCCGCTCCAGCACCAGGCCGGGTTGCTGGCCCAGCAGGCGCTGCAGCACGGCGGACAGGCCCTCGCCGCCGCCGCCGACCGAGCCGGCCTTGCGCAGTTCGGCATCCAGGCGCAGGCGCTCGGCCTGGGCGGCGTCGAGCTGGCCGCGCAACTGGCCGGCGGGGTCATTGACGTTGCTGCTGGCGGCCACGAACTGCTCGCGCAGCTGCGTCACCTCGGCCGCTTGGCTGGCCTGGGCCTCGGCACGCAGCTTGTTGCGGGCGGACAGCGGCGTCAGCACCAGGGTGTCGAACAGGGCCGCCAGCACCGCCGCAATGCTGATGAAGATGATGGCGCGCTCGCGCAGGCTGAGGGCGTCGATGCGCTTGGCCTGGCGCTCCCAGCGCGCTTTCAGTGGCGCGAGATTGATGGGCGTGGAGGCTTTCATTGCGCCGCCCCCGATGCCGCCTGGGCCGGCGCACTGACGACGCGAAACGCCCACACCGGCAGGCCCGCCCGGGCCACCGGGCTGGTGCTGGACAGCAGCGGGTTGCTGTCAGCGGCGGTGCCCGGTGCGCCCAGGCGTTCCACGCGCAGGGCTGACAGCGCCTGGCCGGCCAGCAGCGGGTGGCCGGCCAGCTGGCCCAGCCAGGGCCGCAGCACGGCCGTGTCCAGTGTGCCGCCGACGAGTTCGACCCGGCCCGGCGCGTAATGCAGTTCGCCCAGCCAGGCGGCCTCGGGCAGGCTGCGCGCGATCAGGGCGAGCAGGTCGGAATGGCGCTGGCCAGGCCTGGCTCCACCGTCTGCGCCCAGTGCCTGCAGCAGTGCCCGGCGCTCGTCGTTGCCGGCCTGCAGCGGCAGCAGTTGCTGCTGCGCGGCGGCACCATCCAGCGGCACGGGCAGGCCGGCACGGGCCACGGTGAGCTGTTGGCGCTCGGTCGCGTATTGGGCCAGCAAGGCCTGGTGCTCGGCCTCGGCGCGGCGGTCACGCTGCTGCAGCCACAGGGCAGTGCCCAGGCCCACGACCAGCAAGAGCCCGGTGGCCTGCACCAGCGTCAGCGCCGAGAAATAGCGCTTGGGGGCCAGCAGGATGGGCGTGAGGAGGTTGATCTGCTGGGCCATCAGAGCTTTCTTGTCTCCGTGCGCAGTGCGGCGCCCAGCAGGGGCATGCAGGCGGCCAGGGCTTGGGTCGCATCGCCCTCGGGCGGCGGCGCATCGGCGGCGAAGGCCGCGAGGGGGTCGAGCGCCACCGTGCGCTGGCCCAGCTCGCGCTGGATCAGCGACGCGACGTCGGCGCCATGCGCCGCGGTCAGCACATAGAGCCGCGCCAGCGGCAGGTCGGGCCAGCTGCGCTCCCAGACGTCGATGGAGCGCTGCAGCTCGACGACCAGCGGCGACTCCTGCGTATTGCCGCTGTCGAAGGTGCCGCCGGGCTGGTACTCGAAACCCAGCGGCAGATCCGCCGAGGCCGGCTCCGCCTGCTCGCCGCGGGCGCGCGCCAGCAGCGTGGGGTCGCCCTCCAGGCGGCGCGTGTAGAAGAGCTCGTCGCCGGCGCAGACGACCAGCAGGCAGTGCTGGGCGTCGATGAGCACGGCGGCGCAGGCACGGGCGGTGAGGTCGTCGGCGCGGGCCTGGGCGGCCAGCAGGTTGCGCAGCGCCGTCTCCCAGATGTCGACGATGCCGATTTGGTCGCTGAAAGCCGCAGCGCTGCGGGTCAGCGCCTTGATGGCCTGGTTGCGCGCGGCCACGACGAAGAGCTGGCGCGGGCTGGTGGTGTTGGTGCGCTCGACGTCGCCGCCGACGTGCATGACGTCCAGCGTCAGCTCGGCGACATCCACGTCCACCATCTCCTTGATCTGCCAGCGAGCGGCGGCCTTGAGCTCCTCCTGCGGCACGTTGGGCGTGTCGACCTTGAGGATCTGGTAGTCCGCAGGGTCCAGCAGCGCGATGGCCTCGCCGGCGGGGACGGGTCTTGCCTCGGGCAGCAGGCCCCAACGCAGCAGGCGTGCGGGCTCCTCACCCGGCGCACCGTCGGTCAGCACGAAGGCGTGCTGGCTGCCGGCGCGGCGCACCAGCAGGCGCTGGCCGCTGCGGCGGGGTTGCCAGGGCCAACGCATCAATAGTTCTCCCGCTGGTAGAGCACGCCGTCGGCGCCGCGGTAGAGCCCCCAGGTGGCGCGGGCACCGGGGTCGCTGAAGGCATTGCCGCACCAGGGGCCGCGCAGGGCGGTCTGGCTGCCACCGGCGGTGGCGGCCTTGGCGGCTGTCCAGCCGGCCTGCGTCTTGAGGCAGGAGAGGTCGGTGGGCGGTGTCGCTGTGTCCAGCGCGATGGCCACGTCCAGGCTGCCGACATGGCCGGGCGCGGGTGCGGCCAACGTGATGCTGCCCTTGCCGCTCGCCACCGTCACCGACGTGCCGACCATGGCCGCATCGCTCGCCACCAGCGTCTTGCGCAGGTTGCCGAAGCTGAGGTTGGTGGCGCTGATGCGGGTGCAGGAATCCAAGGTGTTGGTGTTGTAGGCCGTGCTGTTCCAGAACTGCGCGTCGAGCGCCAGGTTGAGCTTGCGGTTGGCCGGCCCCATGCCATTCTGGAGCCGCAGCCGCCCGAAGCGCAGAGGGATTCTGCCCACCTTGAAGGTGTCGTTGCCGGCAATCCCGTCGCTGTTGAGATCCAGCGACATCATCGTCACGCCGTCGGGGTCCAATGGGGCGACGCCGAAGTCGGCGCTGTCGAAGGGGCCGGCGGGCGTGGTGGTGCGCGCGGCCCTGGCAGCCAGCGTGACGGCAGCCGACCCGTTGACCCAGCCGTTGACGCTGGCGCTGTTGCCCAGCACCAGCGAGGCGTTGCCGGTCTTGAACTGCGTGGCGCCGTCGATGCCGGCGAGGTTGAAGTTGGCGGCGGTGGTCAGCACCAGCTTGCCAAAGCTGCCGACGTAGTTCTGCGTCGCCGCGCCGCTGAGGTTCTGCGCCGTCAGCGTGAAGCCGAGGCTGAAGTCCTCGTCCAGGTAGGTGAAGGCGGAGGCGACCGCGCAGGACTGGTTGATGCGGTGCGCGATGCTGGGGCCGCTGAGCGCGAAGCCGGCCGGGATGAAACGACCGACGTTGCCGCTCGCCGTGCCGGTGATGTTGCCGGCGCCGAGGTAGCTGCCGTCGGCCACCGCAGGTGTCAGCGTGACGATGCCGACCTCGGGCCAGGCGAAGGTGGTGCCAGTCGCAACACCGCCGCTGAAAGTGCCGAAGGCGCTTGGGTTGGTCAGCGCGGGCGCGTTGCCGCCTGCAGGCTGCACCAGCGCGGCAGTGAGGGTCACGCCTTCGGGCGCTGTCTCCCTGCCGTAGTTTGGTGTCGCGTTGCCGCCTGCGTCCACAGCCGTCACGGTGGCCGAGAACGGCCGGCCGGCCGCCATGAAGGCGCTGCCGGTGGCCGAGGCCGCGCCGGGATTGTTGCCGGGGCTGGCGATGGCCGAGGTCGCGCAGGATCCGGCCGCGTAGCTGGTGCAGCGGATCGACGACAGCACGAAGCCCGCCGGCTTGACGACGAAGCTGTTGCTGCTGCCGCTCAAGGCCGCCACCAGCGAGCCGCTCGCGGCCTTGCTGGCAAGCAGCGTGACCCTGCCGACGTCCGCGTAGTTGAAGCTGAACGGCGCGTTGCCGTTGGCATCGAAGTTCATCGTCACGGCGGTGCTGGCGCCGCTGCTGCCATTGGCATTGCCGGCCACCGCCACCGCGCTGCTGCCGGTCAGCGTCATCCGGTTGCCGCTGGAGCAGGTCGTGGGGTCGTTGCACTGCACGCCCCAGTTCACCGCTGTCGAGCCGCTCAACGCGGCTTCGCAGGCCTTGGTCGTCGTGTTCGTCTTCACCGCCCGCAGCACCCAGCTGCCCGAAGGCGTGCCGGCGGTCTGCGCCGGCACGGTGGTGGCGGCGCCGTTCACGCTGTTGGAGATGATGAAGCCGGCGGTGCTGAACGCGGTGGAGCAACTGTTGGCGGCGCTGCAGCTCGTGCCGTCGGCGCAGCAGCGGCGTGCCGATGTGGCGAGCGTGCTCTCGCCTGACAGCGTCACGGTCGCCGTGCTGCCGTTGCTGGCGGCGCCGTAGCCGAGCGTCGTCGTCCCGCTGCCGCTCGCATTGAAGGTGACGGTGCCCGAGCCCAGCGTCCCGGCCGTCGTGGCGAGCGTTGCCGTCTGGCCGGCGAAGTTGGTGACCGGGCTCGTGCATGGGCTGGAACTATCGGCACAGGCCGTCACCGTCAGCGTCGACGCCTGGCAGGCCAGGCTGGCGCTCGGCACAGACAGTTCGTAGTGTTCGACCACCGGCGCCAGGCCGGGGCGTGGGTAGAACGTGGCGCGGCCGTTCACGGCGGCGGTGCCGTCGACGGTCGCCAGGATCATGCTGGTGTCGACCTTGTGCTGCAGATAGTAGGCCGCGTAGTTCGTCGCCTCGAAGCTGATCGCCGATGCATTGGCGAGCCCGCTGCGCAGGCAGAACGTGGCGTCAGCCGGGTAGGGCGCTGTCGCGCTGTAGGTGTTGAGCTTCAGGACGAAGTTGTTGTGGCGCAGGTAGTAGCCGGGGAGGTTCACCGACTCGAACGACCAGCACGCCGAGTTCGTGATCCCGGGGCGGGCGATGAAGGTGCTGTCGTTCCTCGTCAGCGAGTCGCTGCTGGCCGACACCGGCGCGATGTAGCCGATGTAGTTGCTGTGGCGGATGTAGGAGCCCGGCACGTCGTATGACTCGAAGCTGTAGCGCTCGCCGGAGACCAGCGTTGGCGTCGTGCCCGCGCAGGTGGCTGGCATGGAGTAGGTGCTGTTGTTGACGACGCAGCTGCTGGTGCAACTGCTGCCGCAGCAGACGCTGTTGATGCTGCTCTGGTAGCCCAACGTGATGCTGGCGCTGCCGGTGGACTTGACGCAGGCCGAAGCCGTGGCGGCCTGGGCAAAGCTGATGGTGCCGCTGCTGGTGGTGAGCGTGCCGACGACGCTGGCACCGTAACCGATGGAGACGTTGCCGGCGCCGCCGGTGATGTTGCCGCCGATGTAGGCGCTCTGGCCCGTCGTGATGGCGCCGGTGCTGCCAAGGTTGCCGTTCACCCTGGCCTGGAAGCCGAGGTCGACGGCGCCCGCGCCAGCGCTGACATTGCCGGAGACGACTGAGTTCTGCACGAGGGTAATGCTGCCGCCGGTGCTCGTCACGCTGCCGGCCACCGTGCCCGCCTCGCTGATGCTGATGGCGCCCGAGCCGCCCGTGACGTTGCCGCCGATGCTGCCCGACTGCGGCGTCGTGATGGTGCCGGTGCCGCTGGTGGAGACGTTGCCGGACACCGTGGTCTGGTAGGCCAGCGAGATGTTGCCGTTGCTGTTGGCAGTCAGGTTGCCGGTGATGACGACGCCGCCACCGCCTGCGTCGGTGACGCTGTTGGCCGTGATGTTGGCCTTGGCCTTGTGCTGGTAGCCCAGCGTCAGCGTGCCGTTGACGATGACGTTCAGGTCGCTGGCAAGACCGCTCTGGTTGATCTGGGAGGTGTCGGTGCTGAAGTTGCCGTTGATGGTGATCGTGGCCGGCTTGGTGCCACTGATGGTGACCGTGTCGCCATAGGCCAGGCTGCTGCCACCGGGGCAGGTGTAGTTGCCGCTGCTGCCGCTGCAGCCGGCCGGCATGCTGCCCGGGAAGGTATAGGCCACCGCGCCGGCCAGCGTGGGCAGGGCCAGGGCGACGATGGCCAGGAATGAACGGAGCCTGCGGGTCATTGGCTCAGGCTCAGGCTGCGGGTGAGTTGGCGCTCGGCATAGGTTTGCTCGGTCGTGCCTGCGTTGGGGCAGGCGCCGCTGGCGGGGATGTTGCACGCCGTCGCGAGCAGTGTGTAGAAGGCATGGTTCTGGCCATCGTCGGCCACCGTGCCCGCGCCGGGCGTGCGTGCGCAGGTGACGGTGACGGTATAACCGCTCAACTGATCGGGCAATGCAAAGCTGCGCGTCGCAAAGCAGGCCGGCTGGCCGCCGGCGCGCAGGATCTGGTGGCTGCCCCATTCCAGGCCGGCAAACGCCGCCTGGTAGGCCTTGGCTGCCGCCAGCTCGCCGGCCGAGCCCATCTGCTGGCGCTGGCTCAGCGATGCCAGGGCCACGCCCAGGGCGGCCAGGGCCACCAGGATGAAAAGCATGGACATCATCGTGAAGCCGCGAGCTTGCATGGTCAGGGCAGGTTGTCCACGTGGACGGTGTGATACAGCGTGACGGTCTCGCTCTGGGCACCGAGCTGGATGCTCAAGGTCACGAGCGCATACCGCGCGGTGATGGCCGGCGTGTCGTAGCTGAAGGAGCAGCTCTTCACATGGCGGGCCAGCACCGCGGCACTGCCGCCCACGGGCGGATTGGGCTGGCTGCTCACGAAGCCATAGCCGCTGTAGCGCGTCAAGGTCTCGGCCGTGGTGTCGCAACGGTAGGTGACCGGCTGCTCGATGGCGTAGACGCGGTAGGGCGGCGCCTGCAGCGAGTTGGGCAGAGCCGCACCGGCAATGGTCACAGTGGTTGCGTTGCCGGCCGCCGTGGACGAGACGCGCACATTGGCCTGGGTGTAGGCGTCGGCGTCGGGCACGCCGGGGCCGAGGTTGTACCAGGCCAGGCGCTGGTTGCCGGTGGCCAGGGGCAGGGCCGGGCCGACGATGGCGAAGCTGGTGTCGGCCGTGCCAAACAGCAGCGGGTTGCCGGCCTCGGTGCCGACCGCGTAGCGCGCCGCGCCGCTGACCGGGATCAGCTCCAGACTCTGGTTCTGGCCCGTAACGCGGGCGCTGTTGGGCAGGGCGGCGGCCAGGTCGCGGCTGATGCGGCGCAGCGCGGTGTCGGCCTCGTCGCCGAGCTGGGCGCGCGTGGCGCTGGCGAAGTAGGCCGTGATGGACGGCACGATGAAGATGGCCACCATGGCGATGACGACGCCGGTGATGGCGATCACCATGACCGCTTCGATCAGGGTGAAGCCCGCCTCAGTACGGCGCATTAGGCGCATAGCGGGTTCGCCAGCCTTGCAGCACGATGCTGCTGCTGTCAGGGCCAGAGACGGTGACGGTGATCTTCAGCGCGTCGCCGCTGCCGGCGGTCAGCGAGTCCAGCGCGGCGGCGGCGACGGCCACGCTGGCCGTGTAGCCGGACAGGCCGGTCACGGCGGTGTTGGAGAGGTCACGGATGCCGGTCATGGAAAAACCGGCGTAGTCGTTGACGTTGTCGAAGTAGTTGGTCGGCCCATAGCGTGTCTGGCCCGCTTCGGGGCCGCTGCCTTCCACCAGGCTCGCGCAGCCAGCTGTCGAAGTGGCGGTCTCGACATTGGTGTCGCCTGTGGGGTCGCACCAGGTGAACGGCATCAGCTGCACCTCGCGCAGCAGCGACTCGGCAATGGCGAGCTGCTGGCGGCGGATCATGGGGTCGGCGCTGGCCATCGTGGCGGCGGTGAAGACTCGCAGCATCGCGGCCAGCGCAATGCCCACAACGACGATGAACATCAGCAGCTCGATCAGCGTGAGGCCCTGGGCCCGGCGAGGGAGGTGCATGCGCTTCATGCTAGCCCAGGGTTCGCGTGGCCCAAGCGTCAAGGAAGGGGATAGATCAGCCCCGTGTCGGTCTCAACACGGTAGGCCTGGCTGTAGCTGCCGTAGGCCACGGTGACGGTCAGGCTTGCGGCCGTGCTCGTCACCATGCTGCCGCCGTTGGCGCTGTTGAACGTGACGGTGCGGCTGCCGCCCTCGGCGATGCAGGGCGACTCGGTGGCGRGGCAGGGCAGGGAGCCCAGGCTGGCGCCGCTGCCGTAGGCCCAGCTGACGCCCGAGCCGGTGATGGTGGCGACGATGGGCCGGCGCTGCTGCAGGGCCAGCCGCAGCATGCCCTGGTGGCGGGCCATCAGGTCGTCGCCAAACGAACGCAGCCGCCACAGCGTCGTGTCCACCACCTTGGGGAGGGCGAACACCGCCAGGGCGGCCGTGATCACGATGACGAGGATGAGCTCGATCAGCGTGAAGCCGTGCTGGCGACGGTTGGAGCCGCCAGCCGGTTTTGGCAAGCCGGCTGTCCGGCGTGCCAGGCCACGCATGCTGCGTGGCGCAGACATCAGTTGATGCTGGTGGCCGTGAAGTTGGCCGTCAGGCTGTTGCCGGTGACCGTGCAGTCAGTCTTCGTGGTGTCGACCGGCGTGATCGCAGCCGTGGCGATGGTGTAGCCGCTGGGCAGGCCGCCTTGCAGGGAAGTGGCGACGTCCTGGCAATTGCCGACGGCATTGCCCTTGCTGCTATTGGCCTTGCGGCTGGCGTAGTTGATGGCCGAGGCGGAGCTGAGAGCGCCGGCCACGCCACTGACGGCAGCCTGCTTGGCGTCCGCATCGACGGAGACGAACTTGGGCAGTGCGACCGCAGCCAGCACGCCCAGGATCACGATGACCATCACCAGCTCGATGAGGGTGAAACCAGCTTGTTGAGACTTGTTCATGGGGAGTCCTTCTTGCGCAGAAGCGCTGTCGTCCGGGGAGTGGCAGGACTATCGGCCAGCCATGGCCAGACAGGAAGTGAATTGCGCACGGCTGGTTCCACGCGCCTTGAAACGAGCCTGCAATCCGTTGCAAGCTTCACGCGCCAGGAGAGGTCAACGGCCTTGCGCGGCCTGGCCCAGGTTCCACAACGGCAGGAATACGCCCAGCGCCAGCACCAGCACCAGGGCGCCGATGACGGCCAGCAGGATGGGCTCGATGGCCGCCGACAGGCCCTTGATGGCGTAGTCGGTCTCGCGTTCGTACATCTGCGCGATCTCGGTCATCAGCGTGTCCAGCTCGCCGGTCTCTTCGCCCACTGCAATCATTTGCAGCACGATGGGCGTGAAGACGCCGGTCGCCGTGGCGCAGCGCGAGATGCTCTCGCCGCGCTCCACGCCGTCGCGCATCTGCTCGATGCGGGCGCCGATGTAGGCGTTGTCCACGGTCTGGGCCACCACCGTCATGGCCTGGCTGATGGGCACGCCCGAACTGTTGGCCAGCGCAAAGCTGCGCGCGAAGCGGGCCAGCGTGGCCTTGAGCACGATGTCGCCGGCGATGGGCAGCCTGAGCTTGAAGCGGTCCCAGGTGTAGCGCCCGTTGGCCGTGGCGATCCAGTTGCGCCAGGCCAGGCCCAGGCCGATGCCGCCAGCCACCACCATGGGCCACCACTTCAGCGTCCAGGCCGAGAAGCCGAGCAGGATGCGCGTCATCAGCGGCAGCTCGGTCTTGAAGTGGGCGAAGACGTCGGCGAACTTGGGCAGCACGAAGAGGTTGATGACGACCAGCGCGATGCCCATGGCGATGAACACCATGATGGGATAGCGCAGCGCCTGCTTGATGCGGGCGCGGATGTCGAGCTCGAACTCCAGGTGCTCGGCCAGGCGCTTGAAGACCTCGGTCAGCCGGCCGGTCAGCTCACCCACGCGCGTCATGGCGATGAAGAAAGCGCTGAACACCGCCGGGTGGCGGGCGAAGGCGGTAGCCAGCTCGCGCCCCTGGTCGAGGCTGGCGCGCACGTCCTGCAGCAGGCTGATGATGCCGGGGTGGGTGGTCGAGGCCTCCRGGCCGGCCAGCGCGCGCAGGATGGGCACGCCGGCCTTCTGCAGCGTGTACAGCTGGCGCGTGAGCACGAGCGAGTCTTCCATCGTGACGGGCTTGGCCAGCAGGGCCTGCAGCCAGCCACCGCCACCGGCCGCGCCGACGGCGTCCTGCGTCGGCTCGATGCTGACCGGCACGACGCCGCCGGCCATCAACTGGGCGGCCACGGCGTCGCTGGTGACGGCATCGACGATGCCTTCGACGAGTTCGCCGCGGCCGTTGCGGCCCTTGAAAGCGAAGTTACTCATTCAGCATCGACGCTGATGCGCACCGCTTCAGCCAGCGAGGTCTTGCCCTCGCGCACCAGGGCGAGGCTGCGGTCGGCGAGCGTCTTGCCCTTCAGCGCCTTGCGCGCGGCGGTCAGGAAGCCGCCGGCATCGCTGTTCTGGATGGCCAGGGCCATGTCGGCGTCCAGCTCCAGCATCTCGTAGATGCCACGCCGGCCCTGCGTGCCGGTGCCGTTGCACTCCGCGCAGCCACGGCCTTTCACGCTGGTGACGGCGGCGGTCTCGCCGTTCAGCGCCATCACCTGCTCCACCCAGGCCTGCTCCTGCGGCGTGGCCCGGTGCGGCTCGGCGCAGTGTTTGCACACGCCGCGCAGCAGCCGCTGGGCCAGCACGGCCTGCAGCGAGGTGGCCACCATGAAGGGCGGGGCACCCATGTCCAGCAGCCGGAAGGGCGTGGAGACGGTGTCCTTGGTGTGCAGCGTGCTCAGMAGCAGGTGGCCGGTGATGGCGGCGCGCAGGCCGATCTCGGCGGTCTCGGCATCGCGCATCTCGCCGACGAGGATGACGTCGGGGTCCTGGCGCAGCGCGGCGCGCAGCACGCGGGCAAAGTCCAGCTCGATCTTGTCGTTGACCTGCACCTGGGTCAGGCCCGGCAGGCGGTACTCGACCGGATCTTCCACCGTGATGATTTTCAACTGCTCGGCGTCGATCTCGGCCAGCGCGGCGTAGAGCGTCGAGGTCTTGCCGGAGCCGGTCGGGCCGGTGACGAGGATCATTCCCGAATCACGGCCCAGCAACTCGCGGAAGCGCTTGAGCATGTCCTCGGGCATGCCGATCTCGCTCAGCCGGCGCATCGCCGAGCCCTGGCCCAGCAGGCGCATGACAACGGATTCGCCGTACTGGCTGGGCATGGTCGAAAGCCGCACGTCCAGCGTGCGGTCGCTCAGGCGCAGCGTGAAACGGCCGTCCTGCGGCAGGCGCTTCTCGGAGATGTCCAGGCCGGCCATCAGCTTCAGGCGCTGGGCCAGCGCCGGTGCAATGCGCTTGTCGGCCTGCGTCAGCGTCTGCAACAGGCCGTCGACGCGGTTGCGGATCAGCAGCTCGCCTTCCTGCGGCTCGATGTGGACGTCGGACGCGCCGGCGCGGGTCGCGTCCTCGAACACCGACTGCAGCAGCCGTACGACGGGCGCGCCTTCCTGGCCGACGCTGGCCTGCAACGAGCCGAAGTCCACCGCGTCGCCGACGTCCCGTTCCAGCGCCTTGGCCAGGCCGGAGATCTCGTCGCTGCGGCGGTAGTGCTTGTCGAAAACGGCGGGCAGCTGACTGTCG
This sequence comes from Roseateles sp. P5_E8, assembly GCF_054177665.1. NCBI lineage: Bacteria > Pseudomonadati > Pseudomonadota > Betaproteobacteria > Burkholderiales > Sphaerotilaceae > Roseateles > Roseateles sp. P5_E8. The sequence continues at coordinate 24,785 of NZ_JBGCUM010000052.1, forward strand.
GCCACGACGGCCATCGCCAGGCGGCGCTTCAGGATCTTGGCCAGCTCGTCGAAGCCGAACAGGTCCAGCGGGTCGGCCATGGCCACCAGCAGCGTGTCGCCGCGCTCCTCCAGCACCAGCGCGCGGAAGCGCCGCGCCGGCGTCTCGGGCAGCAGGCGCACGAGGTCGGTCTTGAGCGGGAAGGTCTTGAGGTTGACGAAGGGCGCGCGCAGCTGGCGCGCCAGCACATGGGCGAGGGCCTCCTCGGTGATGAGGTTGGCCTCGATGAGGATGCGGCCGAGCTTCTTGCCGGTGGCGCGCTGCAGCTCGAGTGCCTGGCCGAGCTGCTCGGCCGAGATCAGCTGCTGCTCGACGAGCACATCGCCCAGACGCAGCTTGGGGCGGGGGGCGGCGGCGGTGTCCACGGCTTCTGTGGTCATGCGTTGCTAGTCGCGTGGACTTCGGCAATGGTGGTCACGCCCTGCAGCACCTTGACGATGCCGTCCTGGCGCAGCGAGCGCATGCCCTCGGCCAGGCCGGCGTTGTGCAGCTCCTCGGCGCGGCTGCCGGTCTGGATCAGGCGGCGCAGGTTCTTGGAGATGGGCAGCAGCTCGTGCAGGCCGGCGCGGCCCTTGTAGCCGCTGTGGCCGCAGCTGGGGCAGCCGGGGCTGGTGAACTTCATCAGCCGGCCATCCTTGCCGTGGCTCTTGATCCAGTCGGCCATCAAAGCAAGCCGGCTGGGGCGCGCGTCGGCGGGGAAGACGTGCAGATAGTCATCCAGCAGCTCGCCGAGTTCCGCCTCGGTCAACGGCTCGCTTGTCTGGCAGGCCGTGCAGCTGCGCCGCACCAGGCGTTGGGCCAGCACGGCCAAGAGCGAGTCGGCGAAATTGAACGGGTCCATGCCCATGTCCAGCAGCCGCGTGATCGTTTCGGCGGCGCTGTTGGTGTGCAGCGTGGACAGCACCAGGTGGCCCGTGAGGGACGCCTCGATGGCGATCTCGGCGGTCTCCTGGTCGCGGATCTCGCCGACCATGATGACGTCCGGATCGGCGCGCAGGAAGGCGCGCAGTGCCTTGGCGAAGGTCCAGTCGATCTTGGGGTTGACCTGGACCTGGCGCAGGCCGGCCTGGGTGATTTCGATCGGRTCCTCGGCSGTCCAGATCTTGCGTTCTATCGYGTTGATGTGGCTGAGCGCCGAGTGCAGCGTGGTSGTCTTGCCGGAGCCGGTGGGGCCSACGCACAGCACCATGCCGTAGGGCCGGGCGACGGCGGCCAGCAGGGCGTCCTTGTTGGCCACGGTGAGACCCAGGCGCTCCAGCGGGATGGGCCGGCTGCTGGCCAGGATGCGCATGACGACGTCTTCCAGCCCGTTGTTGGTCGGGATGGTGGCCACGCGCAGCTCCAGCCTGTGCTGGGCCGAGAAGCGCGCGAAGTTGATCTTGCCGTCCTGCGGCTTGCGGCGCTCGGAGATGTCGAGGTCGCACATGATCTTGATGCGCGCGATCATGGCGTTACGGTAGGTGGGCGGCAGCTCCAGATAGGGCTGCAGCACGCCGTCGCGGCGGAAGCGGATCTTGAGCTTCTCGCGGCCCGGGTAGGTCTCGATGTGGATGTCGGACACACCCTGGTTGTGCGCCTCGATGATCATCGTGTTGATGAGGCGCACGAGGCTGTTGTCGCTCTGCTCGATGGGCGACTCGTCTTCCTTGGCCGAGCGCTCGCTGCTGTCGCGCTCCAGGCTTTCCATGAGCTTGTTGGAGCTTTCCAGCGAGAAGTCGGGCTGGAAATCGGGCAGGGTATCGATGTTGCCGCGCGGCAGCGCCTCGGCGCCGAAGCGGTCGTAGGTGCTCGGGATGGCGAACTGCAGCGTGCCCAGCCTGGTGAGCGTGGGCACGACCTTGAGCTGGGTGATGAACTCGACCTCGTCGATGGCCTCGCGCCGCGTCGGGTCTTCCATGGCGACGACGAGGCGGCCGTCGCGCAGCACCAGCGGCAGCATCTCCAGCCGCTTGGCCACGGCAAAGGGCAGCTTGCGCACGGCATCGGGCTCGATGGCGAAGCGCTCCACGTCGACGACGGGATAGCCCATCTTGCGCGCCAGTGCCGACTGCAGCTGGGCGCGGCTGATGACGCCCTTGCGCACCAGCAGCTCGCCCAGCGGCACGGAGCGGTCGTCGCGCTGCTGCACCAGGGCTTGCTCCAACTGCTCGGCCGTGACCAGGTCCAGCGCCAGCAGCGCCTCGCCGATGCGCACCATGGGCATCTTGGCCTGCTGCTCGATGGCCTGCAACAGCTGCTCGGCGCTGACGATGTGCTGCTCGACGAGGATGTCGCCCACGCGCCTCTGGCGCAGGCCGGTCTGCTCGACGGCGGCGGCGGCGAGTTGCTCCTGCGTGACGAGCTGGTCCTTCAGCAGCAGGTCGCCGATGCGCTCGCCGATCTCGAAATGGGCCAGTACCTCGCGCGGAATGAAGACGCGGCGCACCGAGTCGTCGTCGTCGGACAGCGGCGGGAACAGGAAGAGGCCGAGCTTGTCGTGCTGGTGGCCGATGGTGATGCCCTTCAACTCGTCGCCGCCGTTGAAGACGATGCGGAAGTCGCTGCGCGGGCGCTGGTCGACGCTGAGCGGCGCGTTCACATCGCTCTCTTCGCGCGGCGGCACGGCGATGGCGCGCATCAGCTTGACGGCACGGAACTGACTGAACTTCAGCGGCATGCTGTTGCGCGCCGGCGGCACATTGATGCGCACGATGCGATCGCTGGCGTCCACCGCCAGCAATTGGCCGACGCTGCGGCTGTTGTTCAGGCCGAGGATCTCGCAGGCCTCGGCGCCTTTTTGCACCTGGGGCTGCGGATAGGCCGCGTAGGGCGGGCAGGGCCAGAGGAAACCCGAGGCCGGGCCGGCGGTGGCCTCGGCGTCGTCAGGGGTCCAGGGCAGGGGCTCGGACGGGTCTGTCATGGATGCTCGTGCTGCGGTTGCGGGCCATTATGGAGGCCTGGAGACGCGGCTATGCACCACAAAAAACAGGTCGCCATGGCGGCAATCCCGACAATCAGGGCATGAACATCCTGCTCACCGGCTTCGAGCCCTTCGGCGGCGAAACGATCAATCCGGCCTGGGAGGTGGCGCGCGCGCTGCACAACCAGGTCATAGGCGACGCGACCTTGCACGCTCGCTGCCTGTCCACCAGCTTCGGCGACGCGCCGGGTGAACTGGCGCAGGCGCTCGCCGCGCTGCGGCCCGGCCTCGTCATCGCGCTGGGCCAGGCCAGCGGCCGCAGCGAGATCTCCATCGAGCGCGTGGCCGTCAACCTCATCGACGCGCGCATCGCCGACAACGCCGGCCAGCGCCCGCAGGACGTGCCGGTGCGCGCCGAGGCCCCGGCGGCCTACTTCTCGACGCTGCCCATCAAGGCCATGCGCGACGCGCTGCGCGCGGCCGGCCACCCGGCGGGGCTGTCGCTGTCGGCCGGTGCCTTTGTCTGCAACCAGGTGTTCTTCGAGCTGCAGCACCAGCTCGCGGGCCAGGGCGTGCGCAGCGGCTTCATCCATCTGCCGGCCCTGCCCGAGCAGGCAGCGCGCGTTCAGCCGACGGTGCCCAGCATGGGCCTGGCGGCGCAGATCGACGCGATCCGTCTCGCGGTGGCCGTGGCGCTGGCTGGCGAGGACAGCGGTGGGCCTGACGAAGGCGCGCCGACGAACTGAGCTACTCGTCCGTGTACTTGCGCCAGCGCGCGCTGGCCTTGCGCATCAGCTCCACCTGGCGGTAGAAGCGGCGGCAGTTGCTGCAGATGCGGTGGTGCAGGCGCAGCGACAGCCGCTCGGCCAGGGGCACGCTGCGGTCTTCGGCTTCCAGCGTGATCTGCGTGGCTTCGCGGCAGGTGATTTTCAGCTTGATCAAGTCGCCCCTCCAGCGAACCAGCCCATCTGCAAACAGTCCCTCAGCCTCAGCCGAGCCCGGTGCAGCATGACCCACAGATTGGTCGGCGTGATCAACAGTTCCTTACAGATCTCGTCGGACTCCAGCTCCAGCCATTCGCGCATCATGAAGAGGCGCCCCTGCTGGCCGGGCAGCTTCTCGACGCAGGCCTCCAGCACCTTCATGAAGTCGACCTGACGCAGCGCGTCCTCGGGGTTGCCCCAGTCGTGCTGAGTCTCGCGCCAGTGGCCGTCGCTGGCGAACAGCAGGTCGTCCAGGTCCTCGCCATCGTCGCTGGCCGCCGTCGTCGACAGCTCGCGGCTGTTCTTGCGGATCTGGTCGACGAGCTTGTGCTTGAGGATGCCGATGAGCCAGGTCTTGAGCTGGCTGTTGCCCGCGAAGGACTGCGGCTTTTCCAGCGCGGCCAGCAGCGTCTCCGACACCGCGTCCTCGGCCCAGGCCGGGTTGCGCAGTTGCAGGCGCGCGTACTTCAGCAGCACGGGGCGCAGGGCTTCGAGCTGGCGGCAATACTCAGGCGTTGCTGTCATGGCGGCGCGCAGTGTAAGGACTGGGCAATGTCTTGCGACTTCAATCTTGCCGCCGGATGATCGGCCGCCTTTCACCCCCCAACCTTTTGGAGACCTGTCCATGAAGAACCAAGCCCTCGTGTCCTCGGCGCTGGCCGCCGCCCTGTCCCTCGGCCTCGTCGCCCAGGCTCAAGCCCAGGACAAGGCCGCCAAGGAAAAGTGCTACGGCATTGCCAAGGCCGGCCAGAACGACTGCGCCACCGCCAACGGCAGCCACTCCTGCGCCGGCCAGTCCAAGGCCGACAAGGACGCCAACGAATGGAAGTACGTCGCCAAGGGCACGTGCGAGAAGGAAGGCGGCTCGACCAAGGCGCCCGGCAAGAAGTAAGCGCGGCATGGCGCCTGAACCTTGCGTCGGCATAGGCTGGCGCCAGCCCCACTACGAGACCTTGCTGGCCGGGCGCCCTGCGCTCGGCTTCATCGAGGTCCATTCAGAAAATTTCTTCGCCGACGGCGGCATCACGCTGGCGGTGCTGGACGCGGGCCGCGAGGCCTACGACGTCAGCCTGCATGGTGTCGGACTGGCGCTGGGTTCGGCGGCCGGGCTGGATGGCTGGCATCTCGACCGGCTCGCCCGTCTGGTCGAGCGCGTGCAACCCCGCTGGGTGTCCGACCACGCCTGCTTCGCCCGCGTGGGCTCGGGTCTGCATGCAGCCGACCTGCTGCCCATACCCTTCAACGACGAATCGCTGGCCTTGATGGCGAGTCATGTCGACCAGGTGCAACTGCGCCTGGGCCGGCCCATGTTCGTCGAGAACATCAGCGCCTACGTCGGCTGGGTCGGCGACACCCTGGCTGAGCCGGAGTTCTTCAACGAGCTGACACGGCGCAGTGGCTGCGGCCTGCTGCTGGACGTCAACAACTTGTTCGTCAACGCGCGCAACGCCGGCTTCGGTCCGGACGAGGCCGCGGACGAGGCCATGCGCTGGGTCGATGCGATCCGCCCCGGCAGCGTCGGCGAGATCCACCTGGCCGGGCATTGCGAACTGGCCGACGGCCTCGTCATCGACGACCACGGCAGCCGCGTGCGCGACGAGGTCTGGCGTGTCTACGCGCACGCCATCGCCCGCCTGGGCGCCGTGCCGACGCTGATCGAGTGGGACACAGCCGTGCCCGCGCTGGACGTGCTGTTGGCCGAGGCCGAGCGGGCGAGGGCGGTCCAGCGATGAAGGCCGAGCAGCAAGCCCTGGTCGACGCGCTGCTGGGCCGCGGCGCCGCACCCTCGGGCCTGACCAGCGCCGAGCGCGGTCTCGCGGCTTACCACCGCAACCTGCGGGCCTTGTCTGCCCAGGCCCTGGCCGTGCCATTCGGACGTTTGCGCGAGGCGCTCGGCGAGGCCGAGTTCGCCGCGCTGGCCTGGACCTTCTGGCGCGCGCACCCGCCCGAACGCGGCGACCTGGCTCAGTGGGGCGGGGCGCTCGAAGGCTTTCTCGTCGAGCGGGCCGGCGAGGCCTCCGGCCTCACCGATCTGGCGCGGCTGGACTGGGCCTCGCACCAGGCCGAGCGCGCGGCCGATGCCGAACTGGACGTCCCATCGCTGGCGCTGCTGGGCACGACGCCTCCCGAGCAGCTGTGGCTGCGCCTTCGCCCCGGCGTCGCCTTGATCGCCCAGAGCGACGGCCCGGTGCTCGTCTGGCGCGAGGGTTGGGCTGCCAAATCGCAGGCCCAGTCGCCCGGCGAGGCAGCCTTCATGCAGGCGCTGCTGGACGAAGTGAATCTTGCCGACGCGCTGGTGCAAGGTTTGGGCGCGCAAGCCGACTTTGACTTCGGCGCCTGGCTGCAAGCCGCGCTCCAACATGCCTGGCTGCAAAGGGTCAGCGCCACACCACCGAACCGGACCACGACACCATGAAAGCTCTGATCTCCACCGCCCTGCGCGCCTTCACCGACCCCGGCCTGCAGCCCACCCGCCTGCCGGCACCGCTGGACACCTTGGTCAGCCACCTGCAGTCGCTGGCGCTGCTGGCGGCGCGGCTCTATGTGGCCAAGATCTTCTTCATGTCCGGCCTGGTCAAGTTGCGCGACTGGTCGTCCACGTTGGCGCTGTTCAACGACTACTACCAGGTGCCGCTGCTGCCACCGGCGCTGGCGGCATACGCGGGCACGGCCAGCGAGCTGGCGATACCCGTCTTGCTGGTGCTCGGCCTGGCGGGTCGCTTCGCCGGGGCAGGGCTGTTTGTCGTCAACTTGATGGCGGCGCTTTCGCTGCCGGCGGAAGACCTCTCGGCCGCCGGCGAGGCGCAGCACATCCTGTGGGGCGTGCTGGCCTTGGTGATCGCGCTGTGGGGGTCGGGCCGCTGGTCCGTCGATCGCATGGTGCTGAACCCGGCGGCTGGCAGCGCGTATTGAAACAGGGCACTTTCTGTAAGCAGTCGCCACATCTGGAAACGGCCTGGCAGCAAGCGTTGCTCTAGTCTCGCGGACTGTTAGCAATGGTCTGTCATGGAGTTTTCAGAGCTGTTCACCCAGAGCGCGCGCGACGTGCTGCCGCACGCCAGAAGGAAGGGGCTTGTCGCCTACTTCGACTATCGCGGACCGCGCCTTGAGCTTCATGATCCCGGGCCTTACCTGCGTGCCGGCATCCATCGGATCTTGCTCGGCATCGTTGACTGCTTCGAGTCGGGCTTCGTCATGTTCAGCGCGGAAGTCGAGCCGCCGGTCTATGGCCGCAGCAGCATCGTCATCCACGCCGCCGGCACGGGAGTGCATCGCCCCTCCGATGTCGTGGGCGTGTTGCAGCGCCTGCAGTTGCTTGCCGAGGATGCCGATGTGGCCCAGGGGCTGGTGGCGCAAGCGCAGGCGCCGTGTCCGGCCACTGCCGGCTCGGTCCAGTTCGTCGATGCCGGACTGGACGGATTGGTTATTTCACTGAGCGGTGAAGTAGCCGCGGAGGAAATGGCGTTCGAACACGCACCGGACGCCGCGGGCTCGGTGGCATGGCTGGTCAGCCCTCTGCAAGGCGCGCTGGAGTCGGTCGAGACGAGGTTGCGGCATCTGGGCTGGCACGTGGTGTCGTTCGAGCGGTTCGAGGAGGCCACGGCGGCAATATCGGCTGCTCCGGCACCGATGCTGATGATCGCCGCGGAGCACAGCGGCCAGGATCTGCCTCAGCTCGAGCAGATCGCCCAGGCCTTGCCCGGCCTATGGACGGTGCTCGCCGTGGTCTCTGGCGCCGACGCCCTGCGCCTCCGGCATCAATGCTCGGTCGACATCCGGGTGCTTCCGTTCAGCCCGCTGGAACTGGAGCGCTTCACCGCGCATGTCGACACCCGGACTTCGACTGCCCTGTCGCGGCTGACATCGCCCACGCCGTTGTACGTCCAGGAGAGCCGACGTGTGCTCGTCGTGGACGACAACGTCGTCAACCAGATCGTCGCCCGGGGTCAGCTCGAGGCCTTGGGCTATGAGGTGGTGGTGGCTGGCGACGGGATCGAGGCGCTCGACTCCTGCTGTGACGAGCCGCCAGACATGGTGCTGATGGACGTGGACATGCCGGTCATGGACGGGTTGGAAGCCAGCGAGCATCTGCGGTCATTGCAGCGCGTCGGCAACCTGCCGCCGTTTCCCATCGTTGCCGCCACTGCCGGCGACACGGATCTGCGGCGCAATGCCTGCCTGAGAGCCGGCATGGATGGCTTCCTCAGCAAGCCCATGGACCTTCAGGCACTGGCCGACGAGTTGCACCGAGTGCTGCCGGGGCGCCCGATCTCCGTGGAGCTTTGAAGCCTAGAGCCTTGGCGACTATTCGCGTGGACGGAAGGTGAGGATCAGCACCGGCGGCGCGCGGCCGTCGGGGTCTTGCTAGCGTGGACAAATCGCGGCACTGCGCGGACACATTGGCAGATCGAGATATTCGGGCAATCGCTTGTCGCCATCTCGGGGTAGCTGTCCTACCTTATCGATTCCACGCAGCGCAGCTTCGTCCCAAGCGGGATCAGCACTTGGTCGTATTACCTTCCTGGCAAGAATCTTTCCGTCTGGTGCCAAAAAGACGCGAATTTCTACTGTCGGATTGGTCTCGCCTTCCGGGAAATTCGGACTTTTGCTCACTATGGTGCGCACTTTGCTGATCCAGTCACCAGATGGTCCCGAATTTTGGGCCGCGTTTCCGCTGGAGCCCGGCGTGCCGCCGGCCATGCCCTGGATGCGCCGCAGGTTCTCCAGCCGCTGCGCCTCGCGGCGGGCGTCGGCGTCCTTGGCTTCCTTCGCCTCTTTGACGTCCTTGGCGGTCTTGTCGTCCTTGAGCTTCTTGCGGTCCTGCTCGTCCTTGGTCGCCTTGTCTTTCGCGGCCTTGTCCTTGGCTTCCTTGTCTTTGGTCGCCTTTTCGAGCTTGGCGGCGTCCTCGCGAGCCTTGTCTTCCTTGCGCTTCTTGTCCTTGGCGATGGCGATCTCGGCATCGCGCTGTTCGGCGGCGGCCTCCTCGGCGGCGCGCTGCTGGGCGCGAGTGTCGGGCTGGGGCTTGGGCGCTTCCGGCTCGGGCTCGACCGGCGCCTCCTCGCGTGGCGCGGCCACGGTTGGCACGGACGACCACAGCTCCGCCTCGAAGGACGGCGACGAGTCGCTGCGCCAGTTCAGGCCTGAGCTGAGGGCGAGGATCARCAGGCCGTGGGCGATGAGCGCAAAGGTCAGGCCGCGGCCGATGCCGGCAGCCTCGGGGGGGCGCAGGGTCGCAGCGGACATGGTCTAGTTGCTCGACGCGCCGCTCTTCACGGCCAGGCCCACGCGCTGGATGCCGGCGCGCTGCAACGTGTCCATGACCTGCACGACGGCCTCGTACTTGACGTTCTTGTCGGCGGAGATGACGACAGGGCTGTTCGCGTCCTTGCCCTGCGCCTTCTTCACACGCTCGGCCAGGCGGTTGGCGGGAATGGATTCCGGCTCCAGCTGGTCGACCTTGATCTTCAGCTTCTCGTCGGTGCCGACGATGATCTGAATGACGTGCTCGGGCTGCTGGCGGCTTTTTCCCACGCTGGGCAGGTCGACCATGCCCGTCGTGATCAGCGGCGCGCTGACCATGAAGATGATGAGCAACACCAGCATCACATCGATGAACGGGACCATGTTGATCTCGTTCATCGTGCGGCGCCGGCGGCCGCCTCGAGCGGAGATGCCAGCCATCAGTGTTGCGTCGCGTTGCGTTGCAGGATGTTGGAGAACTCCTCGATGAAGGTCTCCAGCGTGATGGCCGCGCGGTCGATCTGGCGGGCGAAGCGGTTGTAGGCCAGCACGGCGGGGATGGCCGCGAACAGGCCGATGGCCGTGGCCACCAGCGCTTCGGCGATGCCGGGCGCCACCGTGGCCAGCGTCACCTGCGTTAGGTTGGACAGGCCGACGAAGGCATGCATGATCCCCCAGATGGTGCCGAACAGGCCCACATAGGGCGACACGGAGCCCACCGAGGCGAGGAAGGAGAGGTTGCTCTCCATCGCGTCCAGCTCGCGGTGGAAGCTGGCGCGCATGGCACGGCGGGCGGCGTCGAGCAGGGCGCTGTGGTCGGTCACGCGCTTCTCGCGCAGCTTCATGAACTCGCGCATGCCGGAGGCGAAGATGCGCTCCAGCGGCGCCCCATCGGTGCGGTTGCTGACCGATTGGAAGAGCTCGTTCAGGTTCTTGCCGCTCCAGAACTCGGCCTCGAAGGCGTCGTTGCGGCGCTTGATCTGGCCCAAGCCGATGAGCTTGCCGAAGATGACGCTCCAGCTCGCGAGCGACACGAGCAGCAGGCCCGCGATGACGAGCTGCACGGCAAAACTGGCGTGCAGGATCAGGGAGACGATGGACAGGTCTTGGTTCATGCGGTGATCGCCGCCACGACCGAGTCGGGCAGGCGTTGGGGTTTCAGGTCGTCGGCGCGCACGCAGCCGATGCGGATCTCGCCTTCGGCCAGCAGCGTGTCGCCACGCAGTGCGCGTTGGCGCACGACGAGGCTGGCGCGGCCGGCGGGTTCAGGTTCGACGGTGATGGTCAGCAGGTCATCGAGCCTGGCCGGCGCGGCGTAGCGCAGGCTGGTGGCGGCGACGACGAACATGACGCCGGTGTCCTCGCGCAGCTGATGCTGCTCGACGCCGGCCGCGCGCAGCCATTCGGTGCGGGCGCGCTCGAAGAACTTCAGGTAGTTGGCGTAGAAAACGATGCCGCCGGCGTCGGTGTCTTCCCAGTAGACGCGGACGGGAAACTCGAAATTCATGCCAGCACCTCACGCAGGCGACGCATGGCCTCCTGCAGGTCTTCCATCGACGACGCGAAGGACAGGCGCATCCAGCGGTGCGGGTCCGCCAGGCCGAAATCGCGGCCCGGCGTCAGCGCGACCTGGGCGCTTTGCAGCAGTTCGTGGGCGAAGGCCCAGCTGTCGGCGTGGTGGCGGCTGATGTCGATCCACGCATAGAAGGCGCCGTCGGGCGCGACAGGCACGGTCAGGCCAAGATCGTTGAGGGCGGCCACGACGTAGTCTCGGCGCTCGCGCAGCACGCTGCGGCGGCGTTCGAACTCGGCGATGGACTCGGGCTCGAAGGCCGACAGCGCGGCCATCTGCGCCAGCGTCGACGGGCAGATGTAGAGGTTCTGCGCCAGGCGCTCGATGGCCGGCACCAGGGTCGGCGGCAGGACTAGCCAACCCAGCCGCCATCCGGTCATGCCGAAGTATTTGGAGAAGCTGTTGACGGAGACGATGTCGTCGCCGAGCGCCAAGGCGCTGTGGCTGAAGTGCTCGTCGTAGCTCAGCGGCAGGTAGATCTCGTCAACGACCGTGACGCCGCCGCGCTCGCGCACAAAGCCGGCGATGTCGGCCAGCACGTCGGGCGCGATGGAGGTGCCGGTCGGGTTGCTGGGCGAGGCCAGCAGCACGCCACGCGTGGCCGGCGTCCAGGCCTCGCGCACCTGTGCCGCACCGAGCTGGAAG